>DPLS01000026.1:0-885 GCA_003541875.1 Bacteroidota bacterium
TTTGGGGCTGGAACGGGCCTCACAAAGCAAACGAGCTCGCTCTTTGTGGCACCTGCAGGCGTGTTGCCAAGTGACATCCGCGAAGATTCCGTTCAGATCAGGCAAGGATTCTTGGAAGGATCCAATGTGGAGGGTCTTGAGGAGATGATAGCGATGATAGAACTCACTCGCAATTTTGAGTCGAACCAGCGTATCATCCAAGCCGAAGATGGCACCCTGGAAAGGGCAAACGATGTCGGGCGGTTCTTGTGAGAATATGGAAATGGAATGATCATCATAACTCAACGGAGGTAACAAAATGAATCGTGCAATGAGAACGGCAGCGACGGGAATGTTCGCCCAGCAATTGAACGTCGATACGATTGCCCATAACCTCGCGAACGTTAATACAACGGGCTTCAAGAAGAGTCGCCCTGAGTTCCAGGATCTCATGTATCAAACACTGAAGGCAAGTGGCGTATCGAGGAATCCGGAAGTTCAGCAGGCGACTGAACTGCAGGTGGGGAACGGTGCAGTGCCCATTGCGACACAGAAAAGTTTTGCGCAGGGTGATGCCCTACCCACTAACAATCCGCTCGACATTGCTATTGAGGGAGAAGGCTTCCTGCAAATTCGCCGGGCGGACGGCACGACGGCATATACTCGTGACGGTTCGCTAAAGGTTTCTCCAGAAGGTTCGCTGGTCACTTCTCAAGGGTATGTCGTGGAGCCCGGGCTGTCGCTTTCTGAGCACACAACTTCTGTCTCCGTCAGCCGGGACGGTATTGTGGAAGTGACGGCAGTGGGAGACAGCACCCCAACCCAGGCGGGTCAAATCGAGCTGGCGAAGTTCGTGAACCCGGCAGGCTTGAGGGCTATCGGCGGGGAACCGTATGTCGAAAAGCC
>DPLS01000026.1:1137-8817 GCA_003541875.1 Bacteroidota bacterium
TCGGCGGGAACCTGTATGTCGAAACGCCTGCCTCAGGCAAGCCGATCGAAGGCGCGGCAGGCAGTGAAGGCTTTGGTGAACTGATTCAGGGACAACTTGAGTCCTCAAATGTGGATGTCGTCGAAGAGATGGTGAACATGATTGTTGCCCAGCGTGCGTATGAGATCAACTCCAAGACGGTTAAGACCGTCGAGGATATGTTGACCATCGCGAATAACCTCAAGCGATAACAGGCAGGAGAGACCATGGTTCTCGTGACATTGCTCCTCGTGGTGCTCAGTGGTGTGTCGTCGGTCGTTCCGCGTTCTGCTTTTGAGCGCGTTGTGGAGCAATACATTCGCGCACGGCTGCCCAAAACGGCGACAGAGGTTGCCGTTGAGTTTCGCAATGTCCCTGATGGTCTTCAGGTGGAAGGGTATGAATATGCTCTTCGAGTCTCCGAATCGACAGCCTCTGAACTGAAGGGCAATATCAGTCTGCCAGTGGAGATCGTCGTCGCAGGCCGTGTGGAACATCAGTGCATTGTGTCGGTCAAGGTGAGGACATTTGACAGCGTCCTTGTTGCCGCAAGGCAATTGGGCCGCCACGAATCCATCACGTCTGGTGACATTCGTCCGGAAAGGGTTGAGACGACGGCTCTCAAAGGAGTTCCCTTGAGGAGCGTTGCCGACTTGGTTGGTCTGCGCACGAAACGGATCGTCAGGGCCGGAAGTGTTTTAACAAATGAGATTACGCAGACTATCCCGGATGTCTTGCAAGGGTCAGCGGTGAAACTCATCGTGAAGGGGAAGAACTTCTGCTTCTCGGTGGATGCCGTCGCAAAGGATGATGGAGTGAAAGGCCAACTGGTGACAGTTCAACGAGCTGGAAGCAGTGCTCGTGTTCAGGCCACTGTGATGAACCAGAACAGTGTTGAAATGAGGATTCAGTAGCGCGCGTGAATGGAGGAACATAGTATGAAAATGCCGACGGTACGTGCTCTCGTGGTTCTTTCTGCTGTCCTGTCCAGCGTGGTTATCGGACAGGATATGCGTGAAAATGTTGGTCGGTCACTATTTTCAGACCAGAAAGCAAACAGACAGGGCGACGCTGTTACGATCCTCGTTGTCGAGGTTTCCAGTGCGTCGAATGATGCGAAGACATCCGCTTCTCGCGAAAGCAACCTGTCTGTATCAGGATCAATGAAAACGTCGGGTAGTCCGGGCACGGAATTCTCGGGCGGCCTCGGCCTGGGCAACCAGTTCAAAGGTGAGGGGGCGACAGCAAGTCATGGGTCGGTCCGTGCGAAGATCAGCGCCCGCGTGGACTCAGTCCTGACAAACGGCAATCTTGTTGTCAATGGGAATCGCACCATTACTGTCAACGGAGAAGAGCAAACCATAAAGATCTCCGGCATCGTGCGTCCGTCCGATATCCAGTCCGATAACAGTGTGTACTCGTTCAATATCTCGGATGCCGTTATTGTATTCGAAGGGAGCGGCATCGTCTCTCGAGCACAAGGTCCGGGATGGCTTACAAAACTGTTGCACTGGCTATTCTAAGGTGAAGACGTCATGAAAAACAAAACGAGAATCTTGAATCTGATGGTGTTGCTCGGGTTGACGTGTACGGCGTTAGCGGCAACACGCATCAAAGACATTGCCTACGTGAATGGAGTGCGTGGTCAGCAACTCATCGGCTACGGGCTTGTTGTTGGCCTGAATGGATCGGGCGATACGCAACGAGCAACCTTCACTCTCCAGAGTGTCGCAAGCATGCTGAAGCGCTTCGGCATTACTGTACCGGATGCGGAAAACGACCTTCGGCTTCGCAATGTAGCTGCCGTGATGGTGACGGCAACAGTGCCAAGCTTCGCACGGGAAGGAGGGGTCATTGACGTGATCGCCTCGTCCATGGGCGATGCGACAAGCCTTCAAGGTGGGACACTGCTCATGACTCCACTGTCTGCTGTTGATGGCGTAGTCTACGCAATAGCACAAGGGCCCCTATCCGTTGGAGGCATCAGTGTCCGCGCAGGCGGCAATGAAGTTCGCCGAAATCATACTGCGGCCGGACGAGTGCCTGGTGGCGGAATCCTCGAGAAAGCAATCAATACGCCATTCGGCAATGATACAAGTCTGGTAGTGGTTCTTCTCCAGGCCGATTTCACAACGGCCAGCAGAGTTGCAGAGGCAGTGAACGGAAAGTTCGGCAGCAAGATCGCCCGGGCGGTCGATGGGGCGACCGTGAGCATAAGTGTCCCGCAGGAGTTCAGGGACAGTGGTGGAATCGTTGAGTTCATCGCGGCAGTTGAGGTGCTCGAAACAACCCCCGACGTCGTTGCAAAGGTTGTCATAAATGAGCGCACGGGCACGATTGTCATTGGTGGAAATGTTTCGATTCTCCCGGTGGCAATCTCTCATGGTGGTTTGAACATCGAGATTCAGTCCACGCCAATTGTTTCTCAACCGTATCCGTACTCTCTGGGACAGACGGTTGTCACTCAAATGGTGACATTAGCCGCCTCAGAGGATTCAACAACAGTAACAGCACTCGAAGGAACGGCTACCGTTCAGGATGTTGCCAGAGCGCTCAATTCGTTGAAGGTGGCCCCGCGCGATATCATTGCAATCTTCCAGGCATTGAAAGAAGCAGGAGCTTTGAAAGCCACATTGATGATCATATGATCGACGCCAACTCCATAGAGAAATCCTCTTCTGTTTCCAGTCCGGACAAGGCTACCGGATTGGACGAGAAGAAGAAGGCCAAGCTTCAGAAAGCGGTGCAGGAGTTTGAGTCACTATTTGTTGGGTACTTGCTGAAGACTATGCGCAGTACTGTGCCAAAGTCCGACATGTTCGGCGAAAGTTTCGGAGGAGATATCCTTGAAGGAATGTTTGATATGGAAATGGCAAAGCACATATCACGCAATAGCGGCCTTGGAGTCGGTGAAATGCTGTATAGGCAGATGACTGGAGAAAAGCTCTCCCCGCACGTTGGCAGGAATCTTCAGGAAATGAGACTCCCGACGGGTCGTGCATCCGTCGATACGGTTGGTCAGAGAGTCGGCAAGTTCGGCCAGATGATTCAAGAGGCAGCGGATCAGCACTCGTTGGATATCAATCTTCTCAAGGCGGTCATTGCCACAGAGTCAGGCGGCAAGGCCGATGCAGCGTCGGATAAGGACGCGAAGGGTCTGATGCAGCTCATCGACTCTACCGCCGCTGACATGGGCGTGAAGGATGTCTGGGATCCACGTGAGAATATTCTGGGCGGAGCGAAATACCTGAGACAGATGCTGGATCGGTTCGATGGCAATCTAGAATTTGCGATTGCGTCATACAATGCTGGACCGACTGCCGTGGAAAAATACCAGGGGATTCCTCCATACAAAGAGACGAAAGAGTACGTTCGAAAAGTTATGGACTATATGCATGAATTTGAAAGTGAGGGAACCGACGAATGACGGCATTAGATGATTTGCATGAGGTGATTGCGACGGAAGCACAACTCACGGAAGGACTCGCGGCGATCCTGCGGCAGCAGCAGGAAGCGATTATTCATAATCGAGCCGAAGACCTCCACACACTGTTGGAGAGGAGTGAAGAAATGATCCAGCCCATTCACGCCCTTGAAAAGGAAAGGCTGCGTCTTGCAAACCTTGTCGCTGGTGGAACAGGCGACGTGTCCGGTCAGATGGGACAAGTGGCATCGTATACGGATATCCTATCGTACCTATCCCAAAAGGATGCTGAATCAATAGCAGCGGTCATCGAACGGCTGCGGTTGGCGTCACGGGAGGTTCTGGCGGTCAACCAACTGAACAAACCATTGCTTGAACATGCTCAATATTTCATCAAACAGACGCTTCGTGCTGCGACCGATGACTACAAGAAGAATCTCATTGATAAGCGAATGTAGGGTTTGTATTGCACGCTCGCATTTTTCACCGATAGAGGAGTAGGATATGCCAGGACTTTCACAAATACTTGAGATTGCACGGCGGGCGCTGACCGCCCAACAGATGGGGATGAGCGTGACGAGCCATAACATCTCTAACGCCAATACGCCGGGATATTCACGACAGCGCGTAAGCCTCGTGGCAACGAGTCCCACACGCACAACTTCCGGGTTGCTCGGAACAGGGGTGACCGTTGGGCATATCGGGCGCGTGCGGGAACAGTTTATTGATCAACAAATCCGTCTTTCGAATGATTCGTATGGCAGCGCCACTGCGCAGCAACGGATATTCGGACAACTTGAGGCGACATTGAACGAACCTTCAGATGCTGGACTTGGAGCAGCGATGTCCCGGTTCTTCAATTCGTTTCAAGATCTCTCTGTTCACCCGGAAGAAAGTGGCCCCCGCAATGCAGTGCTGCAGCAGGGTGCGATGCTCTCCCAGACATTTCGGAGATTGAATTCAAGCCTGACACAGCTTCGGTCCGATGTTGGGAATGATGCCCAAGGGATGGTCGACCGGATCAATTCACTCGCAGGTGAGATTAGCGATCTCAATGTGCAGATCACGGCTGCAATGTCTTCAGGTGGAGATCCGGTCGATTTGAAAGACCAACGTGATCTCAAGATTGAAGAATTATCCACACTTGCGAACTTCAATATTTCTGAGGACCAGCGTGGTTCCGTGATCGTTTCTCTTGGTGGAACTGAGATTGTCTCCGGTTCTGTTACCACGGCACTGAGCGTGATCAGGTCGGGCGATAAAATGGAGGTCGTTTCTGACGCCTCCGGAAGCGCGGTGAATGCCACGGGCGGAGAACTGGGGGGGATGCTCAAGGCATTCAATACCGACATCTCCTCGGCTCTTTCGAAGCTTGACCAGCTGGCAGGCGCGATCATCACGAGAGTAAATGCGCTCCATTCTGGAGGATACGGGCTGGGTACTCCGCCTCCAACAGGGAACAACTTCTTTTCAGGAACATCCGCGGCAGACATTGGCGTTGACACCCTGGTGTCGGGGAATATCAACAACATCGCAGCGTCGGGAACCGGAGCACCTGGAGATAATGCGGTCGCAATCGCGCTATCTCAAGTAGGCAGTGAACCGCTCCTGAGTGGCAACAGTATGTCTGTAACGCAGTTCTATGGTGGCTTCGTCAGCGAGGTTGGTTCAAGCCTTAATGCGGCGGACAACACCGCGCGGTCGCAGGAGTTGATACTGACGCAGTGCGAGAGCCAGCGCGCATCGGTGTCGGGTGTTTCGTTGGACGAGGAAATGACGAACCTGATCAAGTACCAACGCTCGTATGATGCAGCAGCGCGAGTGGTGAACTCAGTTAACGAACTCTTCCTAACCATTCTCAATATGGTGTAAGACTATGCGAGTGACAGAAGGTAGTATGGCATACGATCTCTTGTCGAACGTGAATAGGAGCAAGGAACGAATACTTCAATTGCAGGCGCAGTTGGCGACAATGAAACGCGTCCTGAAGCCCTCCGACGATCCGCAGGCAGCACAGGTCATCATGCGGTTGAACGGGATGCTTGAACGCAACACCCAGTTTCAGAAGAATGTCGCCGAAGGGAATGCAGCGATGGAGACGTCGAATTCTGGCCTCGAACGATTCTCTGATATTGTCCAGGAATCCCGGCAGGTCATGACATCGGCGATCAATAATCCGGATCCTGCCGCTCTTGCCACATATGCTGATCGCATTGACCAGTTGCTCAGTGACGCTGTGGATACGGCAAACACTCAGTTCAACGGTCGGTATGTGTTTGGCGGTCTGCAGACAACCGATCCGCCTTTCATACTTGCTGCGGATCGATCCGCGGTAACGGTGAATCCAAACGGCATCTCGGGCACGATCCAGTATCCAGTTGGTGAAGGCGTATCATCCGTTGTGAACATTGACGGGCAGGAGGCCTTCAACGGTACACAGCCGTTTGACCTTCTCATTCAAGTTCGGGATGCACTCCGCACTGGCGTAGTCCCAACTCAGGCACAGTTGGATGGGGCAAGTGCTGTACTCAACCATGTGAATGACAAGGCAAGCAAAGCAGGGTCATTGTTGCAGACCCTTGGCGCGAACGAAGACCAGTTGGACGAACAACGTGCACAAATTGAAACTTTGTTGTCCGCCCAACAAGATGTGGATCTGTCTGATCTTGTGATGAAACTTAAACGAGAAGAAAACAGTCTGGATGCTGCACTCAATGTCGCTGCCCGGATTCTGCCAACGTCATTGCTGGATTTCCTAAAGTAACATGAAAAAGTCGCTTGACATAGCAACGCTGGGTGGGCTTGCACTTGGGCTTGCGTCCATCTTTGGATCGTTCGTGCTGGAAGGTGGGCAGGTAGGTGCGCTCATACTTCTGCCGGCTATGGTGATTGTGTTCGGAGGAACAATTGCAGCGGCCGCGATTGGGACTTCGATGAAACAAATTCTTGGACTTGGCAAACTCATCGTGCTTGCCGTGCTCCCCCCGCAGTTTGCAGTGAAAGACACGATCGACACGATTGTACGGTATTCAACCATTGCGCGGAAGGAAGGGCTACTGTCGCTAGAAAAGGAGCTCGACAGTTCACCTGATCCGTTCATGAAGAAGATCCTCCGCTTCGCTATTGACGGAACAGACCCCGATGTCCTTCGCTCATTAGCGGAGACGGAGGTACAGTATTCAGCGGAACGACATTCGCATAATGCCGGGGTCTTTGCAAAGATGGGTGGGTATTCGCCGACAATGGGAATCATCGGTACTGTCATGGGGCTCATTGCCACACTCGCCGCTGCAGGCGAAGATGCGAACAAACTCATACACCACATCGCCAGCGCCTTCATTGCTACGTTGTGGGGGGTGTTCATGGCAAACCTCGTTTGGCTGCCGCTCGCGGACAAGCTCAAGCACATCCAGAATGAAGAGAACCTCTTCATGCAAATGATTGTTGAAGGGATTCTCTCCATTCAAGCGGGTGAAATTCCTTCTGTTATCAGGGCACGATTGAACAGCATGCTGCCTGCGGGTGAGCAAGAGGCGGACACTAGATGAAGAAGAAGCACGGACACGAAGAGCCCGAGAATCACGAGCGGTGGTTATTGACCTATGCCGATCTTATTACGTTGCTCCTGGGCCTTTTCGTGATTCTATACGCGATGTCAAAAGTTGATGCGGCGAAGTATGCCGAAGTGGCTGCGGCGCTGGGAGGGGTGTTCGGTGGCGGTGGAAAGGTGTCGGTTGCACAGGGGAGCAGCGGGATTCTACAACTCCCGATGCCTGTGGTACCCAAGGAACGCCAAGAAGTGCAGAAGCAGGTGGAGGAGGGATTGGGGGGCGATCTCAAATCCGGACGCATTACCCTTTCCACAGATGAACGCGGACTGACACTTCATGTCGCCGAGGAACTCAGCTTCTCTTCCGGGAGTGCCGAGCCTAAGCAAGAAATGCTTCGCGTTCTCGATACTGTCGCTGCCATCATTCGGCGGCTTCCACACGATATCCGCGTGGAGGGACATACGGACGACATTCCCATCAACACTGTGGCGTACCGTTCGAACTGGCATCTCTCAGTTGCGCGTGCAGTGAATATTGCGTACTACTTCATTGAGAGCAAGGACTTCAGTCCAGAAAAGGTGTCCGTTGCCGGCTATGGTGAGTTTCGTCCGCTCGTGCCAAATACCAGCGACATGAATCGCGCAAAGAACCGGCGGGTGGACATTGTCATTTTGAACAACGTCGAGA
>DPLS01000051.1 GCA_003541875.1 Bacteroidota bacterium
GAACTTGTCGGCGGATACCACACGGAATATAGCGGCATGAAGTTTGGCGCATTCTTCCTCGCTGAGTACTCGAACATGATCACGTCGAGTGCGTTGATCGTGACGTTGTTTCTCGGCGGTTGGCAGTTCCCGTACATGGAGACTTTTGGGCTCTCCGAGGTATGGACGAGCATCCTGCAAGTCCTCACATTTGTGGGGAAGGTCGGGTTCACGCTGTTCTTCTTCATCTGGATACGGTGGACGATCCCGCGGTTCAGGTATGATCAGCTCATGAACATCGGTTGGAAGGTCATGCTGCCCCTTGCACTGGTGAACGTGGTGTATGTGGCCGTGGAAATGTTGATCTTCGGATTGTGAATTGGTAAGAGGAACGTTGAATGACGAATAGCAATGGTTCGCAGCCGGTACAGGTCCGCAGCAAGGATCTCTCGTTCTGGCAACGGACATACATTCCCGAGATTGTCAAGGGCATGGCGCTGACGATGAGTCAGATATTCAAACCGAAATTCACGCGCCAGTACCCTGAAGAGCGGTTCAACCCGCAGCCGTCTTATCGTGGCCGCCCCGTTCTTGTTGAGGAGGAGGGTGTGGAACGCTGTGTAGCCTGTGGCCTGTGTGCACGCGTTTGTCCTGCGCTTGCCATCGAAGTGCAGGCATCGGAAACGGAGCTCGTGAAGGAACGGTATCCGGTGAAGTTTGAGATCAATATGCTGCGATGCATTTTCTGCGGGTTCTGTGAAGAGGCATGTCCGGAAGAGGCGATCATTATGAGCGATGAGTACGAGCTTGTCTTCACAAACCCGGAACAGGCGATCTATGGCAAAGACAAGCTGCTGATGTCGGCAGATCGTTTGAGAACCCGTCTCGAGTTTTTGCGCCAGGCTCGTTGACGATTTGTTATTTTCGATCCGAGGGAGCGCTGACTCCCTCATTTTCTTTTTAGGGGGTGAACATTGGAACGGCCAACAATGAAAGCAATCATGTCGATTCTGACTACTCTTCTCTTGGCAAACGTCGTTGGTTTGGGGAACCAACATGACAAGTTCTCATCGTACTCCAAAGTGAGGATATTTGTCCGCTCACAGGCAGATATCATTGCCATCCAATCGAAGGGAATTGATCTGGACCATTACACCGGGAAAGTGGGAGAGGGGATTGAGGTTGTGATCAATCAGGATGCGATTGAAAAGTTACAATCGATTGGGATGCCGCATACGGTGTTGATCGCCGACATGGATGAGTACTTCAAGAACCGAGCAGGAGTAACCGGGGCAGCGACGGTTGAGAGCAACCGAATCCTCGAACTGGATGGAATCAATTCCTTCCGCTATGGCTCGATGGGCGGCTTCCTGACCTACGCCGAGATGGTTCGGCAGCTTGATACGATGCGACTGCAATTTCCGAATCTCATCACCGCAAAGGAATCTCTCGGTGTCAGCGAAGAAGGAAGAACCATCTGGGGAGCTGAGATCTCCGACAATCCAGGCGTGCCGGAGCCTGGTGAGGCTGTCGCGTACTACGACGCACTGCACCATGCTCGTGAACCGGAGGGCATGGCAACCATCATGTATTACATGTACTGGTTGCTCGACAACTACGGGACGAACCCCGAGGCAACATATCTCGTCAACAACAGACGGATGTACTTTGTCCCGATCGTGAATGTGGATGGGTACGCCTACAATCAATCGATCAGCCCCAACGGTGGAGGCAGCTGGCGGAAGAACCGTCGGAACAACGGTGGAAGCTATGGTGTGGATCTGAACAGAAACTACAGCTACATGTGGGGATATGACAACGTGGGCTCAAGTCCAACACCGTCATCTGATACGTATCGAGGACCGTCCGTATTGTCCGAACCGGAAGCAAGAGCGGTCAAGAACGTTGTCTTGCGCATAATGCCAAAGATGGCATGGTCCACGCACTCTGTGGCTGGGGACTACCTCAATCCTTACGGCTACAAGGACACAGTGATCTCCTACGAGTACTACGCGGAATTTGCAAACGATTTCTCCGCCGGCAACAACTACCTCTACGGCACTGTCTTCCAGATGCTCGACTACAATTCGAACGGGACAACACGAGACTATATGCACCACGACGTCGGCTGCTACACCTGGACTCCGGAGGTCGGCGGCAGCGGATTCTGGCCAGCTCAGTCTGAGATTGTTCCCGTTGCACAAGAGAACCTGTACGGCTGCAAGTATCTCTCATGGGTTGCAGGTGCGTATGCCGATTACCAGTCATTCCAGTTCGTGGGGCGGCAGTATGCGCTTCGCGGTGATACGTTGCGTTTTAATATCACGCTGCGGAACAAAGGTCTCACGCTTGCTGCCAATGCGGTCAATGTGAACGTCCAGTCGTTGTACGCCAGTGCGACTCCTATTGTGGGGACTGCCTCATATCCGGATATTCCCGCGAGACAGGCTTCCACGAACGCCGCACCTTTCGCCTTCAGAATTGGCAGCGCAGCCACAACACTCGATGAGATGAAGTTCGTTTCTGTGGTCACGCAAGAGGGCATTGAGACGTCCCGCGACACATTCTCCGTTATCCTCGGGTATCCTCGAACATTGTTCCAGGAAGACTGTGAATCTGGTGTCAGCAATTGGACACGAAGCGGGACAGGAGTGCTCTGGGATACTACCTTCGTGATGGCGTTCAGGGGAATTCATTCAATCGCCGACAGCCGGTATGGAAACGTCGCCATCAGTTCGAACAACTATCTGGCGTTGAACAACGCCCTTAACCTTGCCGGAGCGGTCAATCCACGGTTGGAGTTCTTTGCACGATGGGCGAACGAGAACGGCTACGACTACACGAGGATCCAGCTAAGCACAAACAACGGCTCGACATGGACGAACCTGGCGGGAAGATATTCACGAACCATTGGCGGTCAGCCCTCGTACTCTGCCAACAAGGGGCCGTGGGCGTGGGAGTACATCAGTCTCACACCGTACATCGGTCAACAGGTGAAATTGAGATTCAACCAGGTGAGCGACTCGGGTGTTCATGGCGATGGATTCTACTTCGATGACCTGCGCGTTGTGGATTATAGCGATACTGTTGTCACTCACGCAGAGGAGGAATCCGGGATTCCATGTTCTTTCTCACTCGCTCAAAACTATCCAAACCCGTTTAACCCAACGACTTCAATTCAATATGCAATTCCTGTAGGGACGTACGGCCGTACGTCC
>DPLS01000284.1:0-2727 GCA_003541875.1 Bacteroidota bacterium
AGCCGACGGACACAGGCGATCGAAAAGGCCCGCTCGCTTCACCTTATTCCGAAAAGCGGTAGCTCTTTGGTATGAATCCGGCCCAAATCACTCTTTGGAGTGATGCCTCCGGCTCATCCTGTCGTTACATTGAGTCCGAATTCAAACTGTTACCAACACCATAGGAGTTTGTATGCGCAAGACCGTTCTTGTTTACGGGATTCTCTCCGGGGGAATCACTATTGCCACAATTTGTGGCACGATAGCAGTGTGGGGTGCTCATGACGTGTGGATTGGCTATCTCGTCATGGTTGTTGGTCTCTCAGCAATGTTCTTTGGCGTCAAGTCGTATCGCGACAATACGCTTGGCGGCGTCATCAAGTTCAAGACGGCGTTTCTCGTCGGTCTATTGATTACGCTGGTTGCATCTGCTGTGTATGTTGCCGGATGGGAGGCTTATCTACTTGTTTCAAACGATGATTTCATGGAGCGTTACACCGCAATGCATATTGAAAAGCTGAAGGCTGAGGGAGTAACAGGTGAGCAATTGGCAAAGGAGGCTGCGGAAATGGATTACTGGAAAGAGATGTACAAGAACCCCCTCATCCGGGCGGCGATGACGTTCACGGAGCTCTTTCCCGTTGGACTCATCATCGCGTTGCTGTGTGCCGCTATTCTCCGGAAGAGTGAAGTGCTGCCGGCGCGGTCGTAGCGCTTGGTGTTCTAAGTTTTTGTTTGACTTTTGCCGGAATTGTCAGTAGACTTACCCAGCAACCGTTAGGGGTGTCCCGACGAAAACAGCGGGACTGAGAAAGACCCTTGATAACCTGATCTGGACCATACCAGCGTAGGGAAACGGAAGACAAATCTGCTGATTCTTCTTCGAGCCGTTTCTCTATTGTCAACACAATTAGAGAAACGGCTTTTGTATTTGGGAGCTACCATCATGACTAAACGAATTCCTGTTCTCGTTCTGCTATGCTTCTCATCGCTTGCCCAGTCTCAACAAGAGACATCGGAACAGAAAGACACGGTCTACCATCTTCCTCCGATTATCGTCACCCCAACACAGGCAATCGAACGGGAGACTCCTGCAACGTTCACAGACCTTTCAACGAGCGAGATCAAATCGCGCTACACGGTCCGGGACATTCCAACCCTTCTTTCTGAATCTCCTTCTGTAACGACATACTCTGAGAATGGGAATGCCATCGGGTACAGCTACGTCAACGTACGAGGCTTCGATCAACGCCGTCTTTCCATTATGGTGAATGGTATTCCTCAGAACGATCCCGAAGACCACAATGTGTATTGGATCGACATGCCCGACCTGCTGGCAAGCACGGGGAGTATTCAAATCCAGCGTGGTGCGGGCAGTGCGTTCTACGGGCCTCCTGCGATCGGGGGTTCCATCAACCTGTTGACAAATCCGTTTCAGCCCGAACCGGGCATCACACTTGAATCGATGGTGGGATTTCAGGAGTTTGGAGACAGTTCCAAATCCCTTCCCGTCAACGTGCAGAAGTATGGTGTCGCGGTCAACTCCGGTTTGGTCGGCGACAGATACATGTTCTACGCACGGCTCTCCAAGATTCGAAGCGAAGGATATCGTTCACTCTCGCACGTGGATCTCAGTTCATACTTTCTTGGGGCAATGCGCATTGACGACAATATGGTCACACGCTTTCATTTCTATGGTGGTCCGTTGGAGGATGGTCTTGCCTACGTTGGCCTTCCGAAATCATTCAATGAGAGCGCGGTGAATCGCAGGATCAATTTCAGTTATTGGGAGTATGATTCGACCGGCAAGAACGTGGGATATGCTGTTCCTCAGAAGCCTCAGGCTATCGAGAATTTTTCTCAGCCACATTACGAGCTGGTCAATGATTGGAAAGTCTCTCCGGGTGTGACTCTGCATAATGCTCTCTTCTATGTGGAAGGGAGCGGATATTTCGACTATGACGGGGATTGGTTGCCCTATCCCGACGCTTCGGGAAATCCAACCCCCGCGTTGCTCTGGTTCAGAAACAATGTCGGTTATTCGCCGGCGTTTGGCGATTCGGTATTTCCCACGTTTGTGCTGCGCGGCTATGTTAAGAACAAACAATGGGGCTGGCTTCCGAATGTTGAAATCAATCACGGTTCGGGACGCCTGACAGTCGGCGCTGAACTCCGCTTTCATCGATCAGTGCATTACGGCAAGATTCAATCCGCTTCAGAACTGCCATCACCGGGGTTTGATCCGGATTTCCATTTCTATGAATATAACGGAGCGAAGGATATTATCTCTCTCTATGGACACGAGATGTTTGATCTTCAGGACGACCTGACATTGATGGCAGACCTGCAATTGGTTCACAACAGGTACTCGATCGCGAATGAGAAGTTTCTGGGCAACAACTTCACTCTCCCCTACACGTTTCTCAATCCAAGGCTTGGATTGAACCATAATTTCAGCGACACCTGGAACAGCTACATCTCTCTGGCGTATACTTCTCGTGAACCACGGTTGCGCAATCTCTACGCCGCCGAAGATGCCTACTTCGGGGCAACGCCCCAGTTCGAAGCGACGCAGGTCGGCGGACAGACAGTGTATGATTTCAGCAAGCCGCTCGCCAAACCCGAGCAGTTGCTCGATGTTGAACTGGGTGCAACGTACTCCTCGTCCGATGCTCACTGCTCCATCGATCTCTATTGGATGGAATTCACGAACGAGCTGATTCAGAATGGGAAGATTGATATTTTTGG
>DPLS01000284.1:3085-9782 GCA_003541875.1 Bacteroidota bacterium
AACCGGCTCGTGCATTTTTCGGAATACGATGGAGGTGGAAATCTCATCGTGCAGGACGGCCATCCCATCGCCGGGTTTCCAGATATCATGGCAAATGTGAGGCTATCATATACGAACAAAGCATTCACCGGGTCCGTTGCGGGAAAGTTCGTCGGCCCATTCTATACAGACAATTTCAAGAATCAGGATAACCGGAACGATGCCTATGTTGTCATGAACATGGATTTATCATATGACTTTCCAAAGACACTCGGAGTCGGTGTGACGGTTCGAGGTGAAGTGAACAACGTGTTGAATACACTGTACACCGCAAATGGATTCGGCAATCAATTCTTCCCTGCGGCAGAGCGGAACTACCTCATTGGTCTCACCGTTGGCTTGTGAGGCAATGATATGACCAACCGTGCACTTATCATCTGCAATGGCGAACCACCCACACGTCGGCTTGTACGTAAGCTTGCCTCGCATGCCGACCTGATTGTCGCGGCCGATGGTGGAGCGAACGCTGCCAGACTGTACGGCATTCGTCCACACATCATCATCGGTGATCTTGACTCTGTTTCGGCCACGACGAAGCGTGTCTTTGCATCTTCTTCAATCCTCCGGGTGAGAAGGCAGGACAACACAGACCTCGAAAAGGCTCTTGACTATCTGGTGTCCAAGAGCATCAAGAACGTCTGCATCGTCGGGGCAACGGGACGGCGGATTGACTTCACCTTTGGCAATCTCTCCGTTATCTGGAACTACACATCTAGGATGAGGATCACCTTCGTTGGTGACGGTTGGAAGGCCATGCCTGTCGAGTCCGGAAAGGAAGTCAGAGCGAAAGTCGGAACCACCGTAAGCCTGATCCCGTTCGGACCCTGCAGCGGCATCACGCTGAAGGGACTGCGCTACCCCCTCACGAATGCGACCATGAAGGTAGGAGAAATTGGCGTTAGCAATATTGTGAAACGATCTCCGTTCAGCATCACGGTTCGCCGGGGGAATATGCTCTTGTTCATCATGGATCGTGCATGATTACTCTTTCCCTGGCTGACGAGATTCTGATCGCAGCGTACTTCATTGCGGTCCTTGCCATCGGCTTCTTCACCAGCAAGAAATCGGGAACAGATACTTCGGACTTCCTCCTTGCAGGCCGCTCGTTGACGCTTCCTGTGTTCGTCATGACGCTCGTCTCCACCTGGTACGGTGGCATCCTCGGCGTCGGCGAGTTCTCCTACCGCTATGGCATTTCCAACTGGATGGTGCAGGGAGTTCCGTACTACATCTTCGCTGCTGTCTTTGCATTTCTTCTGGCCAAAAAGATTCGTGCGACAAATCTTCTCACTATTCCGGACAAGCTTCATCAAAGCTATGACAAGAAGACCGCGTTGCTCGGTGCCTTCCTCACATTCATCCTCATGACCCCCGCCCCCTACGTCCTGATGCTTGCACTGTTGCTGCAGCTCGTTACCGGTTGGGGGATCGTCTTGTGCGTGCTGATTGGCACTGTTGCAACCACGGCATACTTGTTCTTCGGCGGCTTCCGATCTGATGTGAACACGGACATCTTCGAGTTCGTGCTCATGTTTGTCGGGTTTGCCGTAATTCTTCCGTTCGCGTACCAGAAGTTTGGAGGATGGGAATTCATTCAGCAACACGTTCCGCCTTCACATCTCACATGGAACGGGGGCAACTCGGTGCAGTTCGTGATCGTGTGGTTCTTCATAGCGCTCTGGACACTTCTTGATCCTGCATTTCACCAGCGCTGCTACGCGGCGAAGTCGGGCCCTGTGGCGCAGAAGGGGATCCTCGTCTCGATCATTTTCTGGTTTGCGTTTGATGCAATGACCGCAATGGCGGGACTGTATGCCCGGGCAGTTCTTCCAAAACTTGATCAGCCGGTGATGGCGTATCCGATGCTTGCTGAACTCACGCTGCCGTCAATGGCCAAAGGACTCTTCTACATCGGCATGTTGGCAACGATCATGTCCACGTTGAACACGCTCGCATTTGTGTCTGCGACAACCATCGGTCGCGACATCGTGTGGCGACACCGTGGTGACGAGGATGATTCCAGAGTGAATCACTATACTCGGTGGGGTCTTCTGTTAGCCGCATTACTTTCCATCCTTCTGGCGTTAGCTATTCCTTCCGTAATCAAGCTCTGGTACGCCATCGGGACAGTTATTATTCCCGGTTTACTCTTGCCTGTGGTGGCAAGCTACTTTGAGCGATGGAAGGTGTCAGCCCCCTACGCCTTCACGGCGATGCTGTTGGGCTGGCTAACTTCGTCGGCCTGGCTGCTCGCCGGTTGGACGCAAGAGTTGGGCAATGCGAACCTCTATCCACTTGGGATTGAGCCTATGTACCCAGGGCTTCTTGTCTCAATACTGATCTGGGCTTTCGGGATGACTCGTAGGTAGCTAGTTTGCATTGGTGAAGAAACAAAGTGACCTCTGAGACTCCTGAACACAACTCACTCCAACCGCTGTCGTGCGACTTCTGCCAGTACCACTGCACTTGCACTTGCCACGTTGAGTGAATCCACACCTTCGGCCATCGGAATTCTCGCCGCGTGAGTTGCCGCTCCTCGGACTTCATCGGAGACACCACTGTCCTCGTTTCCAAACACAATACAAAGATTGTCCACGCAATCAAGATGGTAGAGGCTCGTTTGGGTGTGGGCGTCTGTGACGAGTATGGACATGCCGTATTCCGTGTGGAGTCTCATGAGTGTTTCGAAAAGAGCGGGGCAGTGGAGAACGGGCATTCTGAACACGGTTCCCATAGAATTCCGTACTGCTCGTCTCAGGTACGGACTCGCCGACGTCCCACCAACGAGGATACCCTGGACACCGAAAGCAGCACAGTTGCGGACGACGACACCAACATTCTCAGCAAACACGAGTCCGTCAAGTGCCACAAATAATCTGGGGGAAGGGGAGCTGTCGACAAGCTGGTCAAGCGATGGTTCCGGTGGAACGCGGACGACCGCCATGATGCCCTGATGCATTCTGAAGCCGACGATTGCCTCGAGCAGGCTCTTTTCTGCGACGAAGATGTCTGGCGCAGTCAGGGTAATCTTGGATTGGGTGAGAGTCGCAAACCACTCCTCGGTCAGGAGCATTGAGATCGTGGGGAGTCCTGAGGCAAGAAGCCGTCGGACGACTTTCTCTCCTTCTGCGACGAAGATTCCTTGCTCGTAGTGTTCTGCTGGACGACGAAGAGTGCGATACGGCTGAAGCTCAGAAAGATCAAGCGATGTGATGCGATGGATGAGGGCCACGATGGCAATTGCGGACAGTAAGTGTCTGGCGCAGAAAAGAGCCCGGGTCGATCAGAGCTTAATCTGGAATTGCTGGATCTTTGTGTAGAGCGTCTTCAGACTGATTCCAAGTACTTTTGCGCTCTCTGTTTTGTTGCCGCGGAAGCTCTTGAGCACTCCTTCAATGTGGAGCCGTTCGACCTCCTTCATCGGGAGCGCCGTGCCAATGATGTTATCGGAGGATCCCGGCTGCACTATCGCCGAATTGGTGAGTGAGAGATCGCGTGGCTCGATCGTATTGTCCTGGCACAAGATTGCCGCACGTTCAATCACATTTTCCAGCTCGCGGATATTACCTGGCCAGTCGTAGTTCATCAGGACTTCCATGGCTCTCTGCGAGATGGTCTTTTTCACCTTGGTCTTCATCTTGGCACCAAGGAAGGAAGAAACGAGCAGGGGGATGTCCTGCTTGCGCTGGCGCAGTGATGGTAACTCAATGGTGATGACATTGAGCCTGTACAGCAGGTCCTCACGGAATCTTCCGGCTTTTACTTCTTCCTTCAGATTTTTGTTTGTCGCGGAGAGTATTCTGCAATTCGCATTCAAGACTGTGTTACCTCCGACCCGCCGGAACTCGCCGCTCTGAATGAACCGGAGAATTTTTGGCTGGACAATCGGACTGATGTCTCCAATCTCATCCAGGAAGAGCGTGCCCTTATTGGCGATTTCCACGATGCCCGGCTTTGATGTCCGCGCGTCTGTGAAAGCACCTTTTTCATAGCCAAACAGCTCGCTCTCAATAAGCGTGTCGGGAATGGATGCACAGTTAAGGGTCACGAATGGCTCGTCCTTGCGCTCGCTGTGCTGATAGATGAAATTCGCGATAAGCTCTTTGCCGGTGCCGCTGGGTCCCTGGATCAATACCGTCGACTCGGTGGGTGCCACCTTTGCAGCGATGTCGAGCACCCTGTGGAATGCTTCGCTTTCCCCGACCATGTGGAATGGTCCCTGCAGCTGATCGAGCTGGTTCTTTAGAACGGTATTGTCGATGACAAGCTGTCGACGCTCCAGGGCGCGCTCGATAGTTGTTAGCAGCTCATCGCTCGTGGATGGTTTGGTGATGTAGTCATATGCACCGAGCTTCATGCATTCTACGGCGATCTTCACTTCACCCACGCCTGTGAGCATAATGACCTCGATGGAAGGCAAGTTCGCCTTGACAAACTTCAGCACCTCAACGCCGTCCACTTTGGGCATCCTCACGTCGCTCAGAACAACATGGAAGAGTTTGGTTTGGAGCGCATTGATGGCTGAGACACCATCTGTCGCTGTTTCGACACTGTATCCCTCGCCGGTAATAAGCGACGAGAGCATGTATCGCACAGCCTCTTCATCATCAACAACCAGAATCGAGGATTGCTTTTTCATAGCGAGAGCGGTTTTTTGACAACTCGTATATAGAGAAAAGTGGTCTGAAAATCAACCATCGGTTCGAGCGTGTGTGGTTCATTGATTTTGAGGGCAGCAGTGCGTAACTTCTCTACACGTGGGCGCATGATACTTGAAATCTTCCTGGGCCCGCTTCATCCCGAACTCACATATAGATCCTCCATCCTATGAAACTTGCCGAAACGGTTCTCCGATCACTCCCAAAAGTTGTGTTGCACGATCATCTCGACGGTGGTTTGCGGCCACAGACCATTATCGATCTGGCAAAGGACCAGAAGTACAAGAAGCTACCGACCACTGATGCGGGAGAGTTGGCAGAGTGGTTCCATCGTGGCGCCAAACGAGGGAGCTTAGCACTCTACCTTGAGGGGTTTGCACATACCTGCGGCGTGATGCAGACCGAAGAGGCATTGGAACGTGTATCGTATGAGATGATGGAAGACATGCACCGCGACGGTGTTGTGTATGTGGAGACAAGGTTCGCTCCCGTGTTCCATACGGAAAAGGGCTTGCACTGGGACGATGTCCTCAACGCAGTGCTGAAAGGTCTTGAACGAGGCCGGAAGGACTTCGGAGTGGAATTTGGTGTTATCATCTGTGCAATGCGCAACATGCAGCTCTCTCAAGAGATGGCAGAACTCGCTGTGGATTTCCGCGAGCGTGGTGTTGTTGGCTTTGATCTCGCGGGAGAAGAAGGCGGCTTCCCGCCCAAAAAGCATGTGGATGCCTTCCACTACATTCAGCGTGAGAATTTCAACATCACCATTCACGCGGGCGAGGCATTTGGCAAAGAGAGCATCTGGCAGGCCATCCAGTGGTGCGGGGCACATCGCATTGGTCACGCAACTCGTTTGATTGAAGATATCGGTCTCGACAGGCAAGATCCGACGAAGATTGTGAAGATGGGGTACCTTGCGCAGTATGTCCTGGACAAACGCATTCCGCTTGAGATCTGTTTGTTAAGCAATGTCGATACGGGAGCTGTGAAGAGTGTGGCAGAACATCCGTTTGGCATCCTCTACCGTTACAAGTTCCGGGTCACGCTCAACACCGATGATCGCCTGATGAGCAATACGACGATGACAAGGGAATTCAAAGTGGCGCAGGAAGCCTTCAAGCTGGGACTGGATGAATTGGAGAAGATCACCCTCAATTCCATGAAGAGTGCTTTCATCCCGTACAACCGGCGCATTCAACTCATCTACGATGTCATCAAGCCGGGATATGCAAAGGCAAGGGCGAGGTTGAAGAAGAAGAAGGCAGCTTGAAGCGAAGAGAACGTCTCTTTCAGCAAACCTTCCAGCTCGTTATCATCTGTCCAAAGTTATCGTCTCAACAAACCTCATGAATCTCTATCTTGTGCGGCATGCTGACGCTCTCCCCTTGGGGGGAAGGGTTACGCGTGATGCTGACAGACGGCTTTCACCCCGCGGCGCAGAAGATGCTTTGCTAATGGGACGTGCACTGGCTCGCCTTGATTCAGACGTTGATATAATTGTCACGAGTCCTCTCTCCCGTGCGATTGAAACGGGGGAAATTATTGGAAAGGAAACGAGCGATCATCCCATCATGCACGTGTCCGAATGTCTGGCGCCCGGCTTCAGCAGCAACTCGTTGTTTCGGGAGTTGCTCTCACTCAGTGGAGGCTCGAACATCATCGCTGTAGGTCACCAACCAGATATGTCTGACTTCATTTCATTTCTTATTTCGGGGAACAAGGAAGCATCTGTCGCGATGAGCGCCGGGTCAATTGCCAAGCTGGTGCTCGAAGGCTCACGACCGCAAGCATACCTCTCGTGGGTCCTGACACCAGAGGTTGTGCGAACCTTGTCCCTTGGAATGTAGGAGGATCTATGAATCTCTTGACCGTTGCTATTGAAAAACCGGCCGACATGAATTTCATCCTCGGCCATTCGCATTTCATCAAGACCGTGGAAGATCTCCACGAGACGCTGGTTCAGGCCGTGCCGGGGATCAAGTTCGGTCTGGCCTTCTGCG
>DPLS01000322.1 GCA_003541875.1 Bacteroidota bacterium
ACCAGTGCCGCTTGTTGGCATTGACACTTCCGACGATGACGTTGTTTCTGAGTACCGCCCCCGCGGCAACGTCTGCAATGGCCGCCCCAGCTGCCGCTCCACCACTACCGACACCCGTGAGACAGACGATACCGCCTGATCCCACTTTGAGAATGGATTGGGCGACGACTTGGCCAACACCTGTGCACTCGATAATAATATCCGGTTCGAAGCCCAGGTTCGAAACGGTTGTCGAGTGATACGTCGCACCGAGAGCCTTCACCAGATCGACCTTGGGACCCGACGTGACGCGATCCAGGACATGGACATCCAATCCATGCTGCCTGCCGATGAGGGCTGCGAGAAGGCCTATTGGCCCCGCGCCGGTTACGAGCACATTCTGCGGTTCCCAGAATGAGCGCTGACCTATCACCGTCACCATTTCCCACGCTTTGGCGACAACAGTCATCGGCTCAAGCAACACGCCGAGGATTCCCAACGTGGGATCCACTTTCATCGCATACTCAGGTTCGATCCTCCATCGCTCGGACATATAGCCGTCAATCTGTTTGATGCCACGCTCGGTGTACTGGCCGTTGCGGCACATGTCCCATTCTCCCACTGCGCAGTTCGGGCAGGGGACCGGATCGGGGCGCCTGACGATTCCGACGACAAGGTCGCCCTTCTTGAGCCCGCCGCTTGAGCCCGGGTCCACCACTCGGCCGAGGGACTCGTGGCCGAGCACGAGGCGCGTCTTGCCCGGAGGGGCCCAACCGTACTTGCCCTCTACGATCTCGACGTCGGTCCCGCAAACCCCGACGGCGATCGCTTCCACGAGTACCGAACCTTCACGTGCATCTGGTTCGGGAACGTCCTCCAACTTTGCGCTTCCCGGCTTCCTTGGCTCTACAGTGATTGCCTTCATATGGTTACCCTCTGCGGTTGCACATCGCTCATTGCTGGATCCCGTGTGAGCGTCTTCGGTTCCTTCGCCTCGGGCGTATCGTCCATCCCGCCTTTTCTTGCATGTTTCTCGACAGCCACCACCATTATAGTATGGTTCGATCAGTTCAGTGATTCGGCCAAGTCCCTGCTGTCGGACCGTCGCTCCCTGCAGGACCCGGTCCTCTGAAAGGGCATTACTTGTTGATCTTCTTCCGCATAGGTTCCCCGGTGGCAGGGTATCGTCCCATGACTTCCGCCCATTGCACTGTTGGAGTCAATCCCGATTCCTCAGCCATAACATAGACTGAGTCGATTGCCACCTCCTGGGAGTCCAACGCCGTGAGGGCAACCCAGCGGCCACCTCGCACCGTAACCCGGATTGGTCTCTTGCCTGCTTTCATCATGATGTCCACGCTGTCCTGCCCGAAACTCTTCACCACGCTGACGCCGTATGCTTTCGTGCGTTCCACGAAGTTGAGATTCTCCAGCTTGTTCTTCTTGGAAGGAATCACCCAGTACACACTCACCGGATTGTCCTTGTCTAATCTCCCGCCTTTGTGGCGTACGTCGTAACAAACGATGTTGTCGTTCTTGTTTCGCGTGATACGAAAGAGACGCTCTCCCTGTGCAGGATCATCCGCCTCGGCGACAGAAGAGAAGAGCAGGAGTGCAACAATAGTCCTGGCAACGTGACATCCCAATGTCGTGCTCATCGTTACATCCCTCGATGAAATTGATCGATGCGTTTGAATGCGGATATTTCTTTGCGCGTCATTAAGAGTACTGGGAAAAGATACATCAGCGGAAATGGAAAAACAAGCGCGCTGCCCAAGGACTGAAGTGGTGTGGGGAGAGTCCTCAGAAGGGGATTGGGAGGCAGGGATGGGAAGAGGCACGAAAACGCGAAGACCCGAAACCACAGTCTTCTTGTGGCCGGGTCTTCAATGTGTACTGCTCCGCGAGTGGAACTCCACGTCGGGCTCGACTTCACGTGTGGACTGATCCTAATCTAGATGCGCTGCCCCGCATCAAACGAAGGAAGCGGACACGTGTTGGCGCACCGATTGGGTGCCACGAATCTTCGGCTATCTCCCGATCAAAGATGGATTCCCGCGCCCGCCATCAAGGTGTTGCCTCCTCCCGAGAGCATGACATATTTCAATTGGAGAAAGGGGGAGAGCGGAACCGCCTTCAGTTCAACCCCGCCAAGGAGGTTGAACACGGCGTTGGTCTTGGTATCGGTCCCCGAGCCCTTCGCGAAATTTGTTCCAATACCTGCCCCGGCATATCCGACCACGAGAAACCCGATCGTGCCATCAACGCTCAGGGTCGAGAAGTGGCCACTCTCGACAAACAGGTATTCATAATTCGGGATGATATCGATGAGCGGAATTATCCCGATCCTGTAACCTGCACCGGCAAACCACTTGTCCGGGTCGTTGTATTTCCCAGCATACACTCTGATTTGAGATTGTGCCGGAATGATCGTGCACAGCACGATACCTGCAAGCACGAGGGCTTTCACAATTTGTCGCATCATGAATACTCCTCTTCTTTGTTGTTTATGGATTCCCGTCGCATACTTCAACTTGTCACCCGAGTAAATAAATGGATCTGTTTAGGGTATTTCATACAATGATTGATTGTTGATCACCGATGGTCAATGGTCGGTGCTGAGATGTGTTTGGTTTTCATGGCCTCGTCTTTGGCCCTGAGCAGCAAGGCAACTGATTCCTCTGTTTCCCCTTCGCGCGGTTTAGCGCGAAGGGGAAACATCCACTGGCCGGACGATCACAGGGTCCAATTGTAGCCCAGTGTGAAGGAGAAGCTGTTTGCTTCCATATTGAAGATGTAATACCGCGCGCCGATCTCAAACCCGTTCTTCTGCCACCCTACACCGACTGGCATCATGAAACGGGTTGCGGTTCCCGCGACATTGGCGAACTGACCCGTTCGCGAGTAAGATAGGAAGTAGAGCCCCCCTTCGAGCGAGCCGAACAAATCTTGTGCGAAATAGAATTTCCCGCCGGCCATCACTTCGAATGCCTTGGGTTGAATGGTGCCGGCAACCCCCAAGTCCTTCTTCGACCAGACGAGGTAGCCCGCTGAGACGGTCACTGCCGTCTTACCATCAACCCCATATTGATACTTTGCCATTCCACCGTATCCGATGCCAGCGATATCGCTGAAATCTCCAACGGGGACGGAGAGTTCCCCTGTAACACCAAGCGATTGCTTCATGTATCCAGGCTCGCCTTGAGCAAGAATGCTCGCCGGGAAAATGATCATAGCCAGAAAAAGAACAACGCATACTCTTTTCATGTCGTCTCCTTGCAGTTTAAGAATTGTATGTGTGGATTCAACTGGATACTCCATGCTTTCACTCAGTGACTACTTTACGCTATATCCCTTTCCTTCCAGGCAGGCGGAATATGCTTTCTTGAAACTGTCAATCTTTGCTTTGTCAGTCTCAGCTGCTTTCTGTTTTGCTTGCTGTTCTTTTTGCGCTTGCTTTTTCTTTCCCTTGGACATTCCACCCATACCACCCGCGACCGCACCGATCGCCGCTCCTTTCCCCGCATCTCCAGCTATTGCTCCAATCGCAACTCCCGCCACCGCGCCTCTTGCGGCGCCTTTCACCGCCGAGCCATCCGCACCTTTTGCAGCCGTATCGGGCTTGGTTGCGGTCATGTTCAACGGATCGATCCCGCTCTGTTCAACTGCCCATGTATGACAGGCTTGCTCATCTTTCGCCTGTTGTTCCGGCGTCTGTTCCTTTGCAGGAAAAACAAATACGCCGAGCGACTTATCTAGCGGAGCGGTCGTGGAATCGGGCTTTGCAGGCTGCGCCTCCTGAGCAAACGCCACACTTGCCAGGAGGATAAGCACGAGAGGAATGACAAGCAGCTTCTTCATGACCGTTTCCTTTCACAATTCATGGGGTGATAGAAGGTAACCAAGTAATGACGGAAATGCACGTACTAGAAGATATCAGGTTGCGGTGCGGTCAAAGAACAGCAAAATGGTCACAGATCGGAATAAGCTACCTCAATTGGCTTGGAAAGTCAAGCGAGGACTTACAAAGACAACAGCTCGAACGCCATCAAAAAAAGAGGAGCAATGCAGGTTCTCCGTGTTGACTTTACATTGGCATGGTGGTATATTTAGCCGTCACACATCTGCAACAATCCAATTTTGGAGGAAGAATGACCAGCAAGAATCTCACCCGGATCTTCACCGTATTGACAGTCGTTCTCGTTGTGGCAGCCGCGTTGCCAATGACAGCGGGCGCACAACAAAAGAAGAATATCGATATTACGCCCACGGTGTCATATATGTGGGGCGGGAGTTTCGATACGTTCGAAGGCGAAATCGATATCAAAGATGGAATGCAGTACGGCGTCATCCTCAGTCGTGAAGTTGCGCACGAGGTGAATATGGAGCTTTCTTGGGCCACAATGTCCAGCAGGGCGACGTTTGTCCCGTACTACATCGGGACGCCGACAGATCTTGATGGGCTCGATATGAAGATCAATATTCACTACTTTCAGTTGGGAGCGGTTCACGAAATTAACAAGGGGAAAGCAAAACCATTCATGGGCTTCTCCATGGGAGCGGTACTGTTCCATCCCGGGGAAAGCACTTACAGAGGATACTCACTTGAGGACACGTGGCGGTTTGCAATGTCCGCGGTGGCGGGGGTGAAGATCTCCTTGTCGGAGATGGTGGCGCTGCGGATTCAAGGGCGATTGTTTCTTCCGGTCTATTTCTCCGGCGGCGGCCTCTGGGTGGGCACCGGTGGCGTGAGCGCAGGACTCTCTGGCGGCATTCCCATTGTCCAGGGAGACGTTGGAGCAGGCCTTACGTTTAGCCTGTGATCAGCCCGCAATAAGAGCAGCCAATCGAACATTGTTCAATAGAAGATTCACACAAATACTCATGAGGAGATTTGCAATGAACTATTCATCGAAGAAGTCCCTGCGACGACTGGCACTTATGCCGGTTGTGGTCCTTGTGGCTGGACTCGTGGTGGTGGGATGTTACGAAGACTACGGGTTGACCACCAAGGATTTTGATGCGTACACGACTGTGTACATGCCGGGGACCAATTTCCAGAGTTACAAGTACTTTCTTATGCCGGATACGATCATGCATATCGTCGGCTCGGGCTTAACAGATCCCTTGGCGGGAGCGCGCAAGTATGATCGTCAGATCCTCGACCTTACCGCGAGCAATCTCCAGGCCCGTGGCTACACTCGCTTGAGTGACACGTCTGAAATTGCCTCAAGGAGCATCGATCCCAACGCTGTGCTTGCAGTTCTCATCGGCCAGTTCGCTAATGAACACAGTGGCTACTACTACGACTACTGGTACGGCTACTGGGGTGGGTACTATCCGGGGTGGGGGTACGGTGGTTACTATCCGCCATCATATGTTTATACCTATGATTACACCGTGGGAACGAACGTGACCGAGATTGTAGAATACGGCAAGAGTAATTCGCAACACAGGGCAGCGCCCGTCTGGGTGGGGATTGTCTCCGGCCTCACCGGGGAACCGGCCACTGCACAGAATCGGATTGCAACTGGCGTCAACCGGATCTATGAACAGTCCCCGTATCTGTACGCGGGGCAGTAACGTGTCTATCAACCACAGTGAATGATGAGGATTGAAAAGCCATGAATAACCTTTTGAAGATGTTTGTGTTCGCGGTGCTTCTCACCGCAACAGCAGTGGCCCAGGACCAGATGAGCGGCATAACCTGGAACATCGGGCTTCCCTCCGGCCGGATGGCAACGTATGTAGACAAGGCAAGCTATGGCGGGTTCGGTTTCAACGCACAAAAGTTCATTGAGGATAATACATCGGTGGGTATCGATTTGTCATGGAACTACTGGAGCGAACTTACCGGCGATATCATCACCATGGATCATGGGGCGATCAGCGGTACACAGATCCGCTACTACAATGTGTTCCCGATGTTCCTTAATGCTCACTACTATCTGAGCGACAAGGGGGATGAGTTCAAACCTTACTTCGGACTGAACGTAGGTACCTACTACGTCCTGCAGCGTCTGGACGTCGGGGTGTACACACTGGATAACGACAACTGGCATTTCGGTCTTGCTCCGGAGGCAGGATTCCTGTACGAGGTTTCCAACCGGACGTACTTGAGCGCCACGGCCCGCTACAACTATGCCTTTGACTCGGGAAAGACCCTTGGCGGAAAAGAAAGCAATACCCTGGTGTACTGGGGAATCAATGTCGGTATCTACTGGGCGACAGGCTGGTTCTAACTTCACGGCATTTGCCTGTTCTTACTGCAAAGACGCTCGCTCCCGCGAGCGTCTTCTGTTGTGGTTGTACAACGTGGGCTACGATCCCTCATTCATGCGAGAGGTCAGGTGTGTGGAAGTGGAGGGAAGGCTTACGACGTGCGGATCGCGACTCCGGCACACATCATCTTGACACGATTCCCAGGACATCACTATGAACTCACGCTCTATCGTTCTTTCGATTATTGTGTTTTGCCTTCTGATGTGCTTTGCTCATCCTGCAAGTGCACAGACGGGTACCGGAGCGACGGTTACGGCTGGAGCGTTGCTTCCGAGCGGAAAGTATGGAGAGTATTTTAGCACGGGGTATGGTATCAATGCGGGGTTCCCAATTGCCACCGCGAAGACGACTGTATGGCACGTACTCATCGGCTACGGAAGGATTAGCTTGGATAACACTGCTCTGAACGAAAGCGATGCATATAATTCCGAACAGGGAAACTACGATGTAAGCGGGGCAATTCGCATCTATCCCCTCCTCCTTGGAATCACATTCTTTCCTGACAGGGAGGGGGCGAAACCGTACGGCTTGCTGGATTTCGGGGTGTACATGGTATCAGCGAAATTCAATGGAGGAACGTACACGAAGCCAGACGGAACGCAGAGTGTGTTTTCAAGCTCCTCCCAATTTCGCGCCGAGCCTGGGTTGAATCTCGGGATAGGAGCATTGTTGCCTCTCTCGCCGGGCAAGTTACTCGACCTCGGTGTACGCTACCACTTTGTGAAGGACTCGCAATACTCCAACTTCACCGGGACCGGTGCCACCTCAACGTATGTGGGTTTCAGCCAGTATTTCTCTCTCTCGGTCGGTCTTGAGTTCTCATACTAGAATCTTATATGATCAAAGGAGCGAATCATGAACACCAGAATCGTTGTGTATGCGATTGTTGTCGCAATGTCACTCTTTGTCGGTTGCTCATCCATATCCGTGACATCGGACTACGATCCAGCAACGGACTTCAGCAAGCTGAAGACATATCAGTGGCTGCATTCCAAGGGAGCTGAAGATGCGCTGGTGAAGAATCCCCTCATTGGAAAGCGGGTCGAAGAAGGTGTTAAGAAAGCTCTCGAGGCGAAAGGGTACACTCTTGACGAAATCGGTACCCCGGATTTTTACGTGGCGGCACATGCCGGCGTTTCTGACAAGATCAACGTCACCGATTATGGCTACGCCTATGGTGGATACTGGGGTCGGTACGGCGGATACGGCAGGAACGTCGACGTAAGCTACTATAAGGAGGCAACACTCTTCATTGATATCGCACAGAAAGTGGGAGACAAGATCGAGCTTATGTGGCGTGGTGCTGGAACCGGAACTGTCGAGGACCGACCAATGGAAGAACGTCAACAAAGGATCGATGAAGCAACCATGAAGATTCTTGAGGACTTTCCTCCAGGGAAGAAGTAGTAGCGCTGAGAACCGACACGATGATCTCCATCCTGGGAAGAAATGTTGCTCAACTGTCGGGAATAGGGAAAGAAGAGCTCTCAACGGGAGGGACTCAGCGCTCTTTGCTCGTTGCGTTTCTTCTCCTTTTGTGGTTCATGGACGCGAACGCGCAGGTTCCAGCAGCAGCGGCAGTGATAGATACAGTCGAGTTCAAGAAACTCTCGTTGTCTGGATATCCTTATGTGTTTTACTCACCTGAGACGGAATTCGCACTGGGCGGAGCGCTGGTCGGAACATATCGCGAGACCGAAGCGCCGGAGCTGAAACCATCGAATGTCACACTCTCAGGATACTACTCGGTCAAGCACCAATACGATCTCTATTTGGTGCCGGAGATCTTCTTTGCGGGTGGCAAGTACTACCTCACCGGTTTTCTCGACTTTGCACGAATGGTTGACAAGTTCTGGGGAATCGGGAACAGTACCCCTGATATCCCCGATGCCGGTCACATTCGAACGTACTTTGCACTGAATGTCGATTTCGAGTTCGAAATCGGAGAAGGGTTGCGTCTTGGTGCGAACTATGACCTGAACAAAACTGACGTTACCGACAAGCAGAACACACCGTATCCTCT
>DPLS01000300.1 GCA_003541875.1 Bacteroidota bacterium
CAAAGCTCAGCGAAAGTTTTCGCAACGTCTTCAAAATCCAGGAACTCCGGACCCGGATCCTCTTCACAGCGACACTTCTGATTGTCGTGCGTGTGGGAGCGCACATTACGTTGCCGGGTATCGATGCAATAGCTCTGGCCAAAGCCGAGGCAAGCCAGGCAGCGAACACTCTGTTCGGCTTGTATGACCTCTTCGTCGGAGGGGCGTTCAAGAACGCTGCACTCTTCGCACTCGGTATCATGCCGTACATCAGTTCATCGATCATCCTTCAGTTGCTGGGTGCCGTGGTTCCGTACTTCCAGAAACTGTCGAAAGAGGGTGAAGAGGGTCGTCGGAAATTGACGCAGTTGACGCGGTATGGAACCGTTGTGGTTGCTGCGCTGCAGGCGTGGGGTGTGAGCGTGCGGCTCGCCAGCCTGACACTGGAAGGCCAACCGATTGTTCCTGCTTCGGTGCAGGGGCTTGGCTTCACGATGAGCACGGTCATCTTCCTTACCGCAGGAACCATGTTCATGATGTGGTTGGGTGAGCAAATTACTGAACGGGGTATGGGGAACGGAATCTCCTTGATCATCTTCATCGGTATCATTGCCAGGTTCCCTCACTCTATCTTTGATCAGTTCCGCGTGACGAACAATATCATTATTGGGCTTCTGATTCTTGGCGCAATGGTGGCAATAATTGCAGGGGTGATCCTGGTAACGCAGGGGACACGGCGTATTCCTGTTCAGTATGCCAAGCGGGTGGTTGGTCGCAAGGTGTACGGCGGAGTCACTCAATACATACCGATGCGAGTAAACACCGCTGGTGTTATGCCGATCATTTTTGCGCAGTCGATCATGTTCATTCCGAGCACGATCCTGACCTTCTTCCCCGACAGCGAGTTTATGCAGAGCCTCTCCCAGTATTTTCAGTATACGTCCATGACGTATTCGTTCTTCTATGGGATCATGATTGTGTTCTTCACCTATTTCTACACGGCCATTGCGTTCAATCCCAAGGACGTGTCAGAGAACATGCAGAAGCAGGGCGGATTTGTTCCGGGTATTCGACCGGGAAAGCACACGGCAGATTTTATCGACAATATTCTCACAAAGATCACATTGCCGGGATCAATCTTTCTCGCGATCATAGCCGTGCTTCCGGCATTCATGTCGAGATGGTTTGGCGTAACGCCGAGCTTCGCGCAGTTCTTCGGCGGCACGAGCCTGTTGATCATGGTGGGTGTTGCCCTTGATACGCTTCAACAGCTTGAGTCTCATTTGTTGATGCGTCACTACGACGGGTTTATGAAGTCCGGCAAAATGAAAGGTCGATTACGCTAGCAGCGTAGGTCTCACACTCTATCACGACCTATGGCGAAGGTGACAATAAAATCCGAGCGTGAGATCGACCTGATGAGGGAGAGTTGCAGGATTGTGGCCGAAGTTCTTGCTCTCATCGGTGCGCAGATTAGGTCAGGAGTTTTGACGCGGGAGTTGGATCAGGTCGCCGAAGAGTACATCAGGGCAAAAGGAGCGGTGCCGGCGTTCAAGGGATATGGACACGATAAGCACAACTTGTTTCCCTCGACGCTCTGCATCTCAGTTGAGGATGAAGTTGTGCATGGGATTCCAGACGGACGAAAACTCGAGGAGGGACAGGTTGTCTCGATCGATGTGGGGGGGAGGAAAGAAAACTACTTTGGCGATGGCGCGAGGACGTTTGTTGTGGGTCGGACTTCGCACGAGAAAGCGCGGCTGCTGAAGGTTACGGAAGAATCGTTGCACAAGGGAATTGAGATGGCGAAGGCCGGCAATCACCTCCATGATATCTCCTCTGCCGTCCAGAAGTGTGTTGAAGGTGCAGGGTTTTCGGTGGTAAGGGATCTTGTCGGTCATGGCATCGGGAAGCAGCTTCACGAAGAGCCGGCAATTCCCAATTTTGGCACCGCAGGAACAGGTATCGTGCTGAAAGAAGGGATGACGCTTGCAGTTGAACCAATGGTCAACGCCGGCACCTTCAAGGTTGAGGTTGACCAGGATGGATGGACCGTGAGGACGGCGGACGGCAAGCCCTCCGCACATTTTGAGCATACGATTGTTGTACGAGAGGGCGGGCCGGAGATACTTACACGATAGGGATTGTGATCTGAATCGATGGCAAAGCAAGGCCCCATTAAAGTTGACGGCACCATAACAGAAACATTGCCGAACGCGATGTTCAAAGTTAGTCTGGAGAACAACCATGCGGTATTGGCCCACGTGTCCGGGAAAATGAGGATGAACTTTATCAAGATTCTTGTGGGCGACAAGGTGACCGTTGAGTTGTCTCCGTACGATCTTTCCAAGGGACGCATTACGTATCGGTACAAGTAATAATCGAACAAGGATGTGACGCGATGAAAGTACGCTCGTCAGTGAAGAGAATATGCAACAACTGCAAGATCATCCGCCGCAAAGGCGTTGTGCGTGTGATTTGCAAGAACCCAAAACATAAACAACGTCAAGGTTAAGGAGAATCTCGCTTGGCTCGCATTGCAGGTATCGATCTACCCAAGAAGAAGCGCTCGGAAGTCGGCCTCACGTACATCTACGGCATTGGACGTACAACGTCGCGGAACATTCTCACCAAAGCGGGCGTGAACTTTGACAAGAAGGTTGGCGATCTGACGGATGATGAAGTGGCAAAGATCCGCGGCATTATCACCTCCGACTACAAAGTGGAGGGTTCGCTGAGAAGCGAAGTACAAATGAATATCAAGCGGCTGATGGATATCGGATGCTACCGTGGCATCCGCCATCGCAGAGGGCTTCCGGTGCGCGGTCAACGTACGAGGACGAACTCCCGCACGCGCAAGGGCAAGCGCAAGACTGTTGCCGGCAAGAAGAAGGCTGCCGCGAAGACTTAAGCGGTCCGGAATGTGAAATCCATTATTATTGGAGGATAGCAAGTGGCGAAGACCAACCCGCCAGGCGGGGCACCAGCAACAGAAGCAGTCAAGAAAAAGAAACGCATTCAGGTTGATGTGAGCGGGAAAGCCTTTGTGAAGGCAACGTTCAACAATGTGATTGTGACGATCACAGATATCTATGGCAACACAATCAGCTGGTCGTCTGCAGGCAAGAACGGGTTCAAGGGATCCCGGAAGAACACACCATTTGCCGCGCAGGTGTCGGCAGAAGCGGCTGCAAAAGCGGCGCATGCTTTGGGACTTCGCAAAGTTGAGGTGTTTGTGAAGGGGCCCGGTTCAGGTCGTGAGGCTGCGATCCGCGCATTGCAGGTTGCAGGACTTGAGATTAGTAGCATCCGTGACATCACACCCATTCCCCACAATGGCTGCCGTCCGCCAAAGAAACGAAGAGTTTAAGACACGATAGGAAGAGTCATTCATGGCAAGATACACTGATCCAAGTTGCAGGTTGTGCCGCAGGGAACGACAGAAGTTGTTCCTGAAGGGCACCAAGTGTTTTACAGAGAAGTGCCCGGTTGAACGCAGAGGTTTCCCTCCCGGGCAGCACGGGCAATCCCGGCGTTCCAAGGTCTCTCCTTATGGTGTGCAATTGCGGGAGAAGCAGAAGGTGCGTCGGATGTATGGTTTGCAGGAGACGCAGTTCCGCAACTACTTTGCAAAAGCTCTCAAGCAGCCTGGCCGTACCGGCGAAACATTGGTGAAGTTTCTCGAGCGGCGACTGGACAACGTGATCTACCGCCTCAGTCTTGCGCCGTCACGGAAGGCCGCGCGGCAACTGGTGACGCACGGGCACTTCCTTGTCAACAGCAAGCCGGTGGATATTCCTTCATACCTTGTGAGGGCCGGCGATACTGTGCAGGTGCGTGAGAAAAGCAGAAAGTTGGATCTTATACACTCATCCATGAAGCGCATGAAGGACACAGCGATGCTCCCGTGGTTGAGTCTTGACAAAGCGACAATGAAAGGAACGTTCCTCAACGTTCCTGAGCGTGCCGATATCCCGATCAATGCGGACGAGCAGTTGATTGTCGAGTTGTACTCGAAGTAACTAATACTACAAGTTGTTTTTCATTCCCCAGAGGCAAAGGGTACGAGAATATGACAGCTGGAACAATTCAAATGCCGGAGCGGATTCAGCTCGACGACGCGAGCTATTCGAACACCTTCGGTCGCTTTATCATGCAGCCGCTGGAAAAGGGCTTTGGTGTCACGATTGGCAACACCATGCGCCGCGTGCTGCTTTCCTCGTTGCCCGGTTATGCGATCACCGCGTTCAAGGTGGACGGCGTGCAACATGAGTTCTCCACCATTCCGGGTGTGGTCGAAGACGTGCCGGACGTGATCCTGAATCTCAAACAGGTCCGCATGAAGTTGGTCAACAAGAAGACCAACCGCGTGATTGTGCCGTTGAAAGGGCCGAGGGAGTTTACTGCCGCTGACATCCAGACGGCTTCGCCGGATGTGGAGATTCTTAATCCGACACTTCACATCGCGACCTTGAATGCTGATGCCAACTTCGAGCTTGACCTGCGGATCGGACGCGGCATAGGCTACGTTGTTGCTGATGAGAACAAGACTCCCGACATGCCTGTTGGACTGATCGTGGTTGACTCGGTCTTCTCACCAATCCGGAACGTGCGGTACTTCGTGGAGACGACACGCGTTGGACAGCAGACCGATTACGAGAAGCTGGCGATCGAGATCGAAACAGATGGTTCTGTTACTCCGGACGATGCTCTTGCATTCGCCGCGAAGATTGCGCGCGACCACATTCAGCTCTTCATCAACTTTGACATGGAGCCTGAGGCAGAACAGGAGGCCTCGGCGCAGGATGCGGAGTTCGAACGGGTGCGAAAGGTGTTGTTAACACCGGTGGATGAGCTGGAACTCTCTGTCCGCTCCCACAACTGTCTGCGAGCTGCCAATATCAAGACGATTGCCGACCTTGTGAGCAAAGACGAAGCCGAGTTGCTTAAGTTCCGCAACTTTGGCCGGAAATCGCTTGCGGAGCTCTCGGAAATCATCGAGGCTGAAAAGCTCTCGTTCGGGATGGAAGTCTCAAGGTATTTGAAGGAAGGCGAGTAGTTCGCAGCGATTCAGGTTCTATTGTTTATTGACGGGTAACTCTCATGCGACACAGGAAAGCAGGACGAAAACTCAAACGCACCTCCAGTCATCGCCGTGCGACGCTTGCCTCGCTGGCAACAGCGCTCCTGCGGCACAAGCGTATCACGACCACGGTTGCGAAAGCAAAGGAAACACGCATGGTCGTTGAGAAGATGATTACACGGGCAAGGCGGGCAGCCACTCTCCCATTGAAGGACGCACGTGGTGTGCATGATCGGCGTCAGGTGGGGAGGCTGATCAAGGATCGCTCGGTGATCGGTGAACTGTTCTCAACGATAGCGGAGAAGGTGGGGACGCGTCCCGGCGGATACACTCGCATCGTTAAGTTGGGACAGCGAAAAGGCGATGCTGCGGAGATGGCGGTGATTGAGCTCGTTGATTTCAACACCGGCAAGGAGCAAGAGAAGGAAAAGCCTTCGGAAAAAGAGAAGAAGCCACGTGCGGCTGGGAAACCAAAGAAGCCGGCTTCGAGTGTGACTCCTGCCCCTGAAGCGAAGGATGCTGCGGCGAAGAAAGGAACCGCTGCCAAGGATGCGGCGCCACCGTCTGAGACGAAGGAGTCCCAATGACGGGACTCTTTTGATTTCCCATACTCTCAATGCCTTGTTGAACCACACAGGATAGGTGAGATGAGAATTGCTACTGCAGAATTTGTACTTGGCGCGGCGAACCTCAGGCAGCTTCCCAAAGATGACCTGCGGGAGATCGCGTTCCTCGGCCGATCCAACGTTGGGAAATCCTCACTCGTCAACAAGCTGTGCAACCGCAAAGCGCTGGCGCGCCCAAGCAACGATCCGGGAAAGACCCGCGAGCTGAACTACTTCCTGATTAACAAAGAACTGTACTTTGTGGATTTGCCGGGATACGGGTACGCGAAAGTCCCGGAGCAAATCCGATCGAGTTGGGGAAAACTGATAGAGCAATATTTAAAATCGCGGCGGCAACTCTCGGTTGTCCTGCAGCTCATCGATTCCCGGCACGAGCCAACCGAACTCGACATGATGATGGTTGGGTGGCTCGATTACTACGAGATTCCTTTCATTATCGTCCTCACCAAATCCGACAAGCTCCCGCGCAGTAAGATGCCGAACTATTTGAAGGCGGCTCGCGATACGTTTGCGCGGTTCAGGTACTGCAAAGACGTTGTCCCGTTTTCCTCCATCACGGGAGAAGGCCGGTCCGAAGTCCTGGCAATTATTGCAGAGCAACTCACCGCGTCCACAGCAGCCTGACGGGTGCTACCGCCCGTCCCTTGGTGTTCTTCCTCACTCTAAAAGAGTCATTCCATGAAGAAACGCCTTTTCACTCCTGGTCCAACGCCGGTGCCGGAGACTGTCATGTTAAGGATGGCCGAACCGATTATTCATCACCGCAACCCGGAGTTCGCCGAGGTGATGAAACGGGTGAACAGGAACTTGAAGTATGTGTTCCAGACGGAACAACCCGTTCTCACGCTCACCTGTTCGGGCACAGGCGGAGTTGAGTCAACATTTGTCAGCCTCTTCTCGCCGGGGGATGCGATCATCAGCGTGAACGGCGGAAAGTTCGGAGAGCGATGGGTGAAAATGCCGCAGGCCTTCGGGCTGAATGTGGTGGAAGTAAAGGTCCCGTGGGGCACGGCATTGCAGCCGGGTCAACTTCTTGACGTGCTCAAGAAAAATCCTGGTGTTAAGGCGGTTTACCTCGTTCACAGTGAAACCTCAACGGGTACAGCGACAGACGTGAAAGAGATGGCAAAACTCATTCATGCCAACTCCAATGCGCTTGTGTGTGTGGACGGGATCACTGCTGTTGGGGCGCACGAAATGAGATTTGATGCGTGGGGGATTGATGTGTGCGTAACCGGATCGCAGAAGGGACTGATGATACCTCCGGGGCTTGCCTTCGTTGCGCTCAGCCCGCGAGCTATCGACATGATGCAAATCTCAAGGCTGCCCAGGTTCTACTTTGACCTTCGTAAGGCGCTCAAATCATATGAGAAGGATGACACTCCCTGGACTCCAGCCATCTCGCTCATCGTTGGAGTAGACGCCGCATTGGAGATGATTCGGGCCGAGGGAATTGAGAATGTTTGGAAACGTCACGAGCGTCTGGCCAGGGCACTGCGTGCAGGTGTCACTGCTGTTGGGCTGAAGCTCTTTTCCAACTCACCGTCGTTTGCAGTAACGCCAGTCTGGTTACCCGAAGGAGTTGAATGGAAGGCCTTCAATAAAACTCTCAAGCTGGATAATGGGATAACCATTGCCGGCGGTCAGGATGAATACGCCGGCAAGATCTTCCGTGTTTCTCATCTCGGCTACTACGATGATCTGGATATGGTCACCGTCATGGCTGCGCTGGAGCGGACGCTTGCGACCCAAAATCACAGGTTCGCCCCAGGATCTGGAGTTACCGCGGTGCAAAGTGTCCTCTTAGGGCGAGGATAGTCCACGATGAGTAAGACCCAGAAAATTCTCATCAGTGATTCCCTTGAACAGAGCCTCATGGATTTGCTGGCTCGTGAAGGATTTGAGGTCGATTACAAACCGGGTCTGCCAGCTGATGAACTGAAGAAGATCATTGGCGCGTATGACGGGCTTGTTGTGCGTAGTTCGACCAAGGTGACGGCGGAGTTAATCAGCCTGTCGACAAACATGAAGGTGATTGGCCGGGCGGGGACAGGTGTTGACAATATTGATGTTGGTGCAGCGACGAGACGGGGCATCCTGGTGATGAACACTCCGGGCGGCAATACAATTTCCGCAGCCGAGCACACCGTTTCAATGCTCCTCTCGCTCGCACGGAACATTCCCCAGGCGCATATGAGCCTCGTTCGAGGAGAGTGGGAGCGCAAAAAGTTCATCGGGACGGAAGTGTTGGAGAAGACTCTGGGTGTGATCGGTTTGGGCAAGATTGGCCGGGAGGTGGCACTACGATGTCAGGCCTTTGGAATGAAGGTTATCGGCTACGACCCTTTGCTGAGCGCAGAGGTGGCTGCGAAATCCAACATTGAACTATGCTCGCTGGACGAGCTCTATCGTCGGTCCGATTTCATCACCGTTCATACCCCGCTCACCACGGAAACAAAGGCGTTGTTGAATGACGCGACGCTGGCCAAATGCAAACGAGGTGTCCGCCTCGTGAACTGTGCCCGCGGTGGGATCATTGACGAGCTGGCCCTCCTGAGGGCGCTGGAATCTGGCCAGGTGGCAGGAGCGGCTCTCGATGTGTTTGAGGTTGAACCGCCGAAGAACAATGCGTTGCTCTCTCATCCGCGCATGATTGCCACGCCTCATCTTGGCGCGTCTACAGAAGAAGCGCAGGAAAAAGTTGCCGTACAGATTGCCCACCAGATTGCCGATGCTCTGCTCGGCAGGGGATACGCGGGGCTTGTCAACGGGGCGCCACTTCAGCTCTCGATCAAGGAGGAGGTGAAGCCTTATCTAGTGCTGGCCGAAAAAATAGGCAGCTTGGTTGCTCAACTGACATCCGGCAAGGTGCAGAACCTTTCGATTGTTGCCTCAGGTGAAGTGGTGGTCTCCTCAATCGAGTTGCTGAAGGCCGGTCTTCTCAAAGGTCTGCTCTCACACATCTATCCCGATCCCGTGAATATCATTAGCGCGCCGATACTTGCCCGCGAGTTGGGTCTTGTTCTGGGTGAGCAACGTGGTGGCGACGGAGAGAGTTACACGAGCCTGCTTGGTCTGCAATATCAAGCAGAAAAGGAG
>DPLS01000423.1:0-4144 GCA_003541875.1 Bacteroidota bacterium
TCAATATCAAGAAGGGGCAGTTCCTCGCGCCGGAAGATATGAAGCATGCTGCTGAAAAGGTGAAAGAGACCGGGAACAATAACGTGTTGTTGACCGAAAGGGGAACGACGTTTGGCTATCATAACCTCGTCGTCGATATGCGATCATTGAAGATCATGCGCGACCTCGGGCATCCTGTTGTGCTTGATGCAACCCACTCGGTGCAATTGCCAGGCGGAGACAAAACCGCTGCGCAGACCGGCGGTCAGCCTGAGTTCATTTTTCCGCTTGCTCGCGCAGGTGCGGCTGTCGGGATAGACGGACTGTTTGTCGAAGTCCACGCAAACCCGGTCGCTGCGCTCAGCGATGCTGCGAGCCAGCTCAAGCTTGATTTGCTGGACGAGCTGCTCAGGCAGGTAACCCAAATCGATCGAATTGTGAAGGCGTACTGATGGCTGCAAAGAGGGGAATGATCAAGAAGCTCCGCAAGATAAAGTTGTTGTTGCTGGATGTTGATGGTGTCATGACTGATGGAGGAATATTCTATTCGGGTGCGGGTGTTGAAATGAAGCGCTTCAATGCGCACGACGGCTACGGCGTTGTGCGCGCGCGAGAGCATGGACTCAAACTGGGCATCATTAGCGGCAGGCAAACACCGGTTGTCGATGTGCGGGCGAAAGAGTTACAGATCGAAGATGTCATGCAAAATGCAGCGGACAAAGTAGCAGCAATGGAAGAACTCCGCCGCAGACATGGTTTTGAAGTCAATGAGGTGGCATTTATTGGAGACGACTTGTTTGACCTGCCATTGCTCAACGCAGTAGGGTTCTCGGCCGCTCCCAAGAATGCGTTGCCAGACGTGAAGAAGGCCGTTGATTACGTGACGAAGACTTCCGGTGGAGATGGTGCAGTGCGCGAGCTTATCGATCTGATCATCAAGAGTCAATCCAGATAGATGGTTGCCGGGGGTCCATCAGTGGCTAGCAAGAGTGCAGTGCTCGCGTTCCCGCGGAAGCCCCGTAACAGGCTGGAACACTTGTTCTCCTTTGCTGATGTGCCACTTGTTCTTCAAGAAGCACGCGCTGTCCATGTTCTGAGAACCTTGACTGGGAAACAGAAATCATGATCGACAATCATAGCATCATTGAGAAAGGGAAAGAGGTCGTCCGCATTGAGGCGCAGGCTGTTGCAGAACTTGGAGAGCGAATAGGACAGAACTTTGCGGATGCAGTGGAGTTGATATGCAACTGCAAAGGTCGCGTGATCATCACGGGTGTCGGCAAGTCCGGCATCATTGCCCGGAAGATTGTTGCAACGATGAACTCAACCGGCACTCCTGCGTTCTTCCTGCACCCTTCGGATGCGGTGCACGGAGACCTTGGGATGGTTCGACAGGGCGACGTTGTGGTGTGCATCTCGAAGAGCGGCGATACACCTGAACTCCACGGCCTGTTGCCGATGTTCAAGCGTATCGGCGTTTCAATCGTTTCACTTGTGGGCAAGATGCAATCGAAGTTGGCGGTGGAGTCCGATATAGTGCTCGATGCCTCCGTTCGTGAAGAGGCATGTCCGCATGACCTTGCTCCAACATCTTCAACCACGGCAACACTGGCTCTGGGCGATGCCCTTGCCATTGCTCTGCTGGAACGCCGTGAGTTTAGCCGTGAGGACTTTGCACTGTATCATCCCGGTGGTTCAATCGGGAAGCGACTGCTCTTGAAGATTGACGAACTCATGGTTACGGGCGATGCGATCCCCCGGGTGACGGGCGACGTTCCGCTCAAGGATGCCATCTTCGAGATGACAACGAAACGTCTTGGCTGCACGTGTGTGGTGAGAAAGGACGGCACGCTCGAAGGCGTTCTGACTGATGGCGATTTGCGTCGGCTGCTTCAACGCACGAGTGACATAACGAATATCAATGCCGCACATGCGATGACCCCGAAGCCGAAGACAATCTTGCAAGGGAGCCTTGCCGTGGTTGCATTGCAGGAGATGGAGTCGTATAACATCACACAACTCATCGTTGTGGACTCGGCCCACAAGCCTGTCGGCGTTGTCCATCTGCACGACCTTGTGAAGGCCGGGTTGGGTGAAGAGGAAGGGACATGAACGGAAATCGAGTCGGTAGTTCATTGACGATTGTGCTGCTGGTGCTCTTCCTGGTTGCATGTGAAGAAAAGATTCGGCCTTCGGTGGTCGCTGTAAGCCAGGCCGAAGTCCCTTCGCAGGAGAGCTGGAACAGCACCGTGACTTTCACCGACTCGGGCAAGGTCAAAGCAATCCTGTGGTCCGGACATATTGCCTCCTTTTCCGAGAGACAGTATACACACCTCTCTGAGAGTATCCACGTGGACTTCTTCGACGAATTTGAGAAGCACACGTCCCTTCTCACGGCACGGCGGGGGAAGGTCAATGATCGAACACAGGATTTTGCTGCCTACGAGAACGTGGTGGTGATCTCCGACAGCGGAACCACTTTGCGCACGGATAGCTTGTTTTGGGATAACGCGACGAGAAAGATCCGCACCGAGGCTTTTGTGGATATCGTCTCACCGACTGAACACATCATGGGTCACGGGATGATCAGCGACCAGGGATTGAAGAAATACACGATTTTCAAAGTTACAGGTCAGGCGGTGACGCGGGATTGAGTATTTGAGATTTCGGATTTGGAGATTGTTTGGTTCATGTGATTTGGGACTTGAGATGTGGAATTTGAGATTGTGGAGGTCGCTGCCTTTGGCGCTGTGGCTGTGCGCTTCTGTCGGGCTTGCGCAGACGAGCAGGGTGATCGTCCTTGAGAATGCGGACAACGTTGAAGGGAAGCAGGTCAACGGTGAGGATGCGAGGGAGTTCATTGGCAACGTGCGGTTCAGTCAGGAGAACGTGCACGTATCGTGCGACCGTGCGTTGCAGTTGCTGAAGTCCGGCCGGGTTGACTTGATAGGCAATGTTGTTGTGGTGGATGACAGTGGCGTGACCATGAGGTCGCCTCGAGGTGTCTACTATCGTGATGAACGCCGCGCCACTGCTCTGGATAGTGTGCGTCTCTCCGATGGCAAGGTTCTGCTCACCGCAAAGTTTGGTGAGTACTTTGTCGATCCGAAGCGAGCGTTCTTCCGGCGCAACGTGGTGGTTCAGGATACAAGTTCAATTGTCACTGCCGACTCGCTGACATACTTCAGGGTGGAAAAGAAATCCATTGCGGAGGGTGATGTCACTATCCACAACCGCAGTGAGAACATCACAATCACCGGACATCGCCTTGACCATTGGTCGGAGAGGCAGTTCAGTCGCGTTACAGAAAACCCTGTCCTGATCCAGATCGATTCGAGCAACACCGGCAAACTTGATACGCTCGTCGTTCGGAGCCGGGTCATGGAAGCGTATCGGGACACGCTGAAACTGCTGGTAGCAATCGATAGCGTCGAGATCGTTCGTGCCGATCTGTCTGCCTTGTGCAAGCTGGCGAAGTTCTATACTGCAAGTGACAGCATCGTTCTTAGGGGAACCCCGATCGTCTGGTATCAAGACACTCAGGTGACGGGCGATTCGATCAACGTGTATCTCAAGAAGCGCAAGCTCGATTATGTGAGTGTCATGGGAAACGCGTTTGCGATTTCGCCGGGTGATTCGAACTTCCCTCTCCGCTACGACCAGATCACCGGAGAACTGATGCGCATGCAGTTTGCCGACAAAGGGTTGCAGCGAATTGAGGTTGAAACCCGGGCGATCAGTGTGTATCATTTGTACGAGGACTCGCTGGCAAACGGTCTCAACAAAACGAGTGGAGACAGGATTATCATCTCATTTGATGATGGGAAGGTGCAATCTTTGAGAGTCATTGGTGGTGTTGAAGGTCAGTACCTGCCCGAGAACATGGTACACGGCAATGAGCGCGACAATCAGCTTGCGGGGTTTCAACTCTATACAAACAGGCCGCGTCAGTATGTGTCCGACGGCCAGCGCGAAAGGCAACCAAAAGAGAAATGACTCAAGTTGTTCCAAAAAACTCGGTAAGGGTTCTCCGGTCCGAAGGGCTTGTCAAGAAGTACAAGAAACGAACCGTCGTCAATGACGTTGGTGTTGATGTGAAGCAGGGTGAAGTCGTGGGCTTGCTGGGGCCCAATGGAGCCGGCAAGACCACCACCTTCTACATGGT
>DPLS01000423.1:4402-4535 GCA_003541875.1 Bacteroidota bacterium
ACATGATTGTGGGAATGATAACACCGAATGACGGCCGTGTCTTTCTTGACGATGTTGAAATCACGAAGACGGCAATGTACAAACGGGCACGCATGGGCATCGGTTACCTGCCGCAGGAGGCATCCATTTTCAG
>DPLS01000137.1 GCA_003541875.1 Bacteroidota bacterium
GCCAGTGCGCTCAGCCTATTCAGTCGTCCGATCAATTGCAGATTGTGCTCCATGCTCTTGCCGAAGCCGATGCCAGGATCGACGATAATCTGTTGAACGCCGGCACGACGACCTTTCTCAACAGCCTTCTCAAGGAAGCCAATGACCTCTCCGAACAAATCTTGATAGGATGGATTCTGTTGCATTGTTTTCGGCGTTCCCTGGATATGCATCACCACCGCTAAAGCGCCAGCCGCGGCAACAACTGAAGGCATTGCAGTGTCAAAAGTGAAGCCGCTGATGTCGTTGACAATCGAAGCGCCTGCCTTCAATGCTTCCATGGCAACGGCTGATTTGTATGTGTCAATCGAGATTGGAACTTCGCTGAGTCTTGCCAGGTCCTCAATCACGGGAATGACGCGCTCAAGCTCCCCATCGATTGCAACAATTTCAGATCCTTCGCCATAGGCATGACTCTTTGGGCGAGTGGATTCTCCCCCCACATCGATGATATCAGCGCCATCCTGAACCATTCGCAAAGCATGTTCTAGAGCAGCCTGACGTCCAACGTACTTCCCCCCATCCGAAAAGGAATCCGGAGTCACGTTCAGGATTCCCATGAGATGGGTGCGGCTGGATAGGTTATATTCAGCCTTCCCAAACCGGAAAACAAACCTCTGTTCTGCAACTTCAATCATGGCTGAGGGCTGTGTTCAATATAAAGAACGAAAGCCGCGGGCGCAACCCACAAAAGCAGAAAGGTGATCCTTCGATCACCTTTCGACAAGTGTTACGACTTCTTCGCTTCGAATTGGGCTCTGCGCTTTGCTTTCACGCGCTCGACCGCCTTCTTGTGTTTCTTGCGTACCTTCTGCTTCTTCTTATTCATGTGTCCTCCTGTTTCTTCTGGTTGGTGATATAGACATCGTTATCAGTCTTCGTACTCGTTGTACCATGCCGCCTGGATTGCTTCGAGTGCCTTGTCACTCGCAGCATCGGGACTGTCGCCAAATGTCGGCAACTCTGCGATCATCTTCTTGAGCTCCGGAGTCTTCACCGCAAGCGGATCGAGATTCGGGTACCGTTCCGCAAGGTCAAGAGCAATGTCATCGATGTCGCGCCAAGTCCTCTTCTTCATAGGGGAGGCAGGCAATTTACTTCGCGTATTTCTTGTATCGTTCATTGATGCGACCCCAGTGAAGGTTGCCGATGAAATTGTCGATGTAGGCTGCGCGCTTCGGACCATCCTTATGATAGTATGCGTGCTCGAACACATCACACGGGATCAGGGGAATGCCGCCCCAGATCGCTCCATAGTGATGTTCATCGACGAGTACGTTCAACAGCCGCTTGGAATAGAGCATGTCGAACACCAACACACCCCAGCCACTCAGCTTTGCAGACAAAGCAGCTGCCTTGAAGTCTGCTTTCCACGCATCAACCGAACCGAACTCCTTTTCAATTGCCGCTTTTACCTCTGGACCTTTGGAGACATCGCCGTCACCGCCCATCACTTCCCAGTACACATCGTGAAGCAGTGCCCCCGCATGATTCCACGTGGTGCGCCGCTTCAATTCACCAATTTGACTGTAGTTGCCGTTCGCAGCCGCGCGATCCGCACCTTCGAGTCCCTTCTCAATATTGTTGAGGGCAGTTACATACCCTTTGTGATGGGTGTTGTAATGCCAATCGGTAGTCTCGGCGTCCACAACTGCAGCAAGAAGCTTCTTCGCTTCCTCATCTGAGTAGGGCCGCGGATTGAATTTCCATTCGTATGCCATAAGTTTGTTCTCCTTAGTTTTGATTGTTTGTGTGAAAAGTTCTGAATGCACGGGCAGCACCGAGAGAACCCCGGTCGCTGCTGCGTTCTTGATGAACGTTCTTCGCTTCATATTGGAATGAACGACTGTACTTATCTCGGCTTCGCAGACAGCATGTAGAGACATTTTACGCCCAGCCACCCAATCAGAATCGCAGCCAGCAAATACACGACACTCGATGCAGCACCAGTCACTGATGTATGGAGGTTGATCATGGTGTACAGAAGAGGAACTGAAAGATATGTGTTGTGCTCTGCGCGCTTTGCGATTGTACCGAAGAGTGACAGGTCAGGTGCGTCGCCGTTCTTGATTGCCTGAATGAGTTTCCGCTGCGCGGGCCAAATATTCATCCAGACGTTCGCGGTCATGATAGTCCCAAACATGGCTCCTGTGTGAATAACATACGCGCGGTAGCTGAAACCTGCAACCTCTTTCATGAGATACACAACCACAGCGATGAAAACGAAGCTCACAACGCCAAACACCGTGGAATTGTTTGAGAGAGGACTCCGGGCAAGCCCTTCGTAGACGGCAAACCCTCCAACGTATACAACGAGAAGCATGAAAACGCTGGTGATGCTCCACCCGGCACCGCTCCCGGGCTCGAACATCAGCCCACCATGATAGAAGACCATCACTATCAGTATTAAACCCACAAACCACGTCCAGAACGCACTCCAACGCATCAAATACAAACCGCGAGGAAGCATTCCTGTCATGACTTGTT
>DPLS01000335.1 GCA_003541875.1 Bacteroidota bacterium
GGGGATGTTGCGTCATGGAATCCCTGAGTATCGGCTTTCACGGAGTCTTATCGACAAGGAGATCGAGAAGATTGCGTTCCTCGGTGCGGAGATCAAGTACAGCACTCCGCTGACGGAACAGTTCGGAATCAATGAACTCAAAGCGCAGGGATACGAGGCCATCTTCATCTCTGTTGGTACTCAGAAGGGGCGTGACCTCAATATCGAAGGAAGCAACCTTGACGGAATGGTCAAGGCAATCGACTATCTGCTCAACATCAACAACGGCTACCGTGTGAACCTGGGGAAGAAGGTCCTGGTAATCGGTGGAGGATTTGTTGCTTTTGACGCAGCACGAAGCGCTTTGCGCGGTGGACCGGAAGAATCATCCCCTGACATTCATGAGGCGGTGGACGCTGCACGCACTGCCATGCGTGGAGGTGCATCTGAGGTTCATGTCGCAAGTCTGGAGTCGTTTGAGGAAATGCCGGTGTTGCGGACTGTGCAAGGTCATGAAGAATTTGAAGAGGCAAAGCGGGAAGGCATCATCTTCCACCCTCAACGTGGGCCCAAGAGATTCTATGGTGAAGGTGGGAAGCTGAAAGGCGTGGAGTTCATCGGCGTCAAACGGACATACGATGAGAATGGTCGGTTCAATCCCGTGTACGATCCAGAATACTCCGAGCAGTTTGAAGCTGATTCAATTGTCCTTGCGATCGGACAGCAGGCCGATCTTTCGTTCATCAAGTCAACGGATGGCATTGAGCTAACGCCAGCCCGTTTTGTCAAGATCAATCCGGAGACCCTTGCGACAACTGCGCCGGGTGTCTATGCGGGTGGCGATGTTGCGTTCGGCCCGCGCAATATTATCGACGCTGTTGCCAACGGCAAGAAGGCAGCTCTCTCCATCGACGAATTCCTGCGCGGAAAAAAACCAGAGACGTACTACAATCTCTCCATCGAAAAGATCCCAACACGTCGATTTACACGCCCCGAAGACTATGAACAACTTGAGCGAGAAACTCCTCCGACTATTGACTTGAATCGTCGGACAGGAATTTCCGAAGTCGAGTCTGGCTACACTGAAGAGCAAGCTGTCAGGCAGGCGGAACGCTGTCTCGCGTGCCACGTGCAAACGATCTACGACGCGGAGAGGTGTGTCATGTGCAACCGTTGCGTTGATGTCTGCCCGGAGTATTGCCTGAAGCTCATACCACTTGCTGATCTTGATGTGGACGAAGCGACGAAGTCGCAGTTGATCGAGCACTACAACATCGATCCGTTCGAGCCAGCCTCAGCGATGTTGAAAGACGATGAAACATGTATCCGCTGTGGGTTGTGTGCACTGCGCTGTCCCACGGATGCAATGACAATGGAAGTACTCTATTACGAACAAAAGGAAGTGGCATAATTCCATGAAGCTCTTCAAGAAATCAGAGTCGACAGAGAAATCGAAGATCGGGCCACCGTCAAACGAAAGTCGAAGGTCGTTTCTTCTAAAACTCGGTCTCGGTGGGATGCTGGCCGGACTTGCGGGGTTTGGTTTCCAATCATTCCGCTCGTTAATTCCCAACGTGCTCTACGAGCCCCCCCAGAAGTTCAAGATCGGGATCCCGTCGTTGCTTGCCGAAGGCGTGACATTTTTGGAAGACAAACGACTGTATGTGTTTAAGGAAGGAAAGTCGTTTTACGCGATCTCAGGAGCGTGTACGCATTTGGGCTGCACTGTCAAGTACACAAAGCTCAATCAGCCAAAGCAGGTCGAGATTGACGGAGGGAAAAAGACCGTCCCCTTTGAATTCCACTGTCCCTGTCACGGCTCAAAGTTCTACGCTGACGGAACCAACTATGCCGGACCGGCACCGCGTCCGTTGCATTGGTACAAGGTTGAAATGTCGCCTGACGACGGACAACTTGTTGTCAACCTGAACGACGAAGTCGATCAGAATTTCAGACTCACGGTATAACACGGAACAAAAGGGAACTGATAATGTCACTCGCAGAATCAACGAAGAGACTCTACAAGAAACTTACCTGGACATGGGATCCCGGCAGCGACAAAGAGGCCGGGGATGCCATCGTCAAGAACCTGCTGCTACACTGGTTCCCCAACAAGGTCTCGAAGAAAAGTCTTTCGTGGAACTACTCCTTCTATCTTGGCACGATCTCGTTTGTCTTGTTTATGATCCTTGTGTTCACCGGTGTTGTGTTGATGTTTCTATATGTGCCGTCGGTCGAACGTGCGTACGGTTCCGTGAAGGACCTTGAGTATGTCGTTTCATTCGGATGGTTGCTGCGTGGGCTCCACCGCATTTGTGCACATCTGATGGTAGCTGTTGTCTTTCTGCACATGGTCCGGGTGTTCCTCACGGGTGCGTACAAGAACGGGAGCGCCGTTGGTGCAAACCGTCCCCTGAACTGGATTATCGGGGTTGCGCTTCTACTTATGACCCTCCTCCTTTCGTTTACTGGATACCTTCTTCCGTGGGATCAGCTTGCGTACTGGGCGATCACTGTTGGAACAAACATTGCAAGCGCAGCACCGCTGGTCGGCAAGTGGATTCGGTTCTTCCTGCTCGGCGGTAGCGAGATTGATCAAAATGCACTCATTCGATTTTATGTCCTTCACGTGTTTTTCCTTCCCATGGTCGTGCTGTTCCTATTCTCGTGGCATATGTGGAGGGTGAGGAAGGATGGCGGTCTTGCAATAGTTGACCATGAAGTCCTCGAACAGCGTACGGAGAAAGTTGCTCCTATCAAATCCAAGACATATTCACTCTTGGGCATCACACAAGGAACGACTGTCCACGTTCAGAACACCATGGTGGACGAGGAGAAAGACTCCATCCCTTCAACGCCTAACCTGACACGAAGGATCTGGTATGTTACTCTCCTGACATTCATTGCCTCGGTGATCCTGACAATCGTATTTCGAGCACCTCTCGAGACCGCTGCAAATCCATCGGTAACACCGAACCCTGCTAAAGCCCCCTGGTATTTTCTCTGGCTGCAGGAGATTGTTACGGATACAACACTCAAATTCGGGTTCTTCACAATCAATGGCGCCTTGATCGGCGGAATCTTGCTGCCCGGGATTCTTGTCCTGCTTGCCGTTTGGTGGCCGTACCGGGACAAGTCCGGAATCAATGCAGTTGGTGTGTGGTTTGCCCCGGAACGTAGAAGGCAGAACATGATTTTCCTGCTCATCTGTCTTCTGATTATCGTCTTCACCATTATCGGAACATTCATGCGCGGACCGTACTGGAACTTCTACTGGCCTTGGGAGTCGTGGCCGGAAATGCCGGTGAAGTTCTAGGAAGCTGATTACAGACTACGGATTTGAGGACACAAATGGATCACAAAACAGCCAAAGAGAAACTCATCATAGTGAGGAAGGACAAGCTGCTCCTAAGCATTGTCGGGCTTGGACTGCTGGCCCTGATGGGGTTCATATCATACAACTACCTGACTCCTGAGTGGAAGAGTTACCAGTCGGAGTTCCGCGATCTTGTGGAGGAGAAGTTCGGAGCCGACCGGGCAGCAACCGTGCAGGCGGGGCTACAGCAAGTCTATGTGAAGGAACTTGGCAAAGCGGACCGTTGCATCACCTGCCATCAAGCCTATGAATGGAAGGGACTGGAGAATGCAGCTGAGCCATTCCGAACACATCCGAAGGAGATACTTGAGAAGCACCCTATTCAGAAGTTTGCTTGTACGACATGTCATAGTGGCCAGGGTTATGCAACCGATATGGAAAGCGCCCACGGTTTGATCAGGGATTGGGAAGAGCCATTGCTAGGCAAAGAACTCGGTGATTTCTATGTCCTCAGTGACAAGAAGGCGTTGATGCAAATGCAGTGCAACACGTGTCATCGCTATGACAAAACCACGAAGGGCGCCGACCAAATCAATCGTGCGAAGGAGTTGGTCATGCTCAAGGGCTGCCGTGCATGCCACGTCATCAACGGGCGCGGTGGAACGGTTGGACCGGATTTGACAAACGAAGGAATGAAAGCGCCGGAGCAATTCAATTACGAGCGTATCAAAGGATTTAACTCTGAGTTTACCTGGCAGGTGGTGCATTTGAAGAATCCAAAGGAATCGGTTCGGGAAACAGTGATGCCGAACTTTGGGTTTACCAGTGCGGAAGCGCAGGCGCTTGCCATGTTGGTCATGAGTTGGAAAAAGGAACACATTCCTATCGAATACATACCGAACAATAATTTCCGCGATATACCTTCTGCTGAAGAGAAGGAAAAGGAAGAACGGATGTCAAAAGGACCCGGCGCATTCTTTGTCAAGAAGGGCTGCTTCGTATGCCACTCTGTGTCGACCCTCGGCATTGAAGCAGCGGCACAGATTGGTCCGGATTTAGCGTTGGCAGTTACAGATGTGCAGTCTCGCTTCGGTCGCACACTTGATGATTTCCTTGCGAAGCCGACGGGAACAATGGAAGTAGTGCTTTCAACGATGATCACGTTGACGCCGGAAGAACGAAATGAAGCGATTGAGAAATTACGCTACGCATATGAATTGAAGCAACAAGAACAAAAAGCAACATCTCGGCTGGCAAAATCAACAAAGAAATAAGAGGCCACATCCATGAAACCTAGAGTTAGTAGCATTCTTGTGCTTGTGATTTTTATAGCTAGCGCACAGGATGTAAGCTTCTCACACTGTGACACGATGAACGGTCCTGTAATAATCGATGCGCAGAAGGCATTGGAAACCGGCAACGTCACACACATTCTCAAGTGGGTCAAGAAAGAACAGGAGTCGGAAGTTGTCGCACTCTTCAAGAAGACGATCAGTGTTCGAACAAAGGGTGCCGACATCCGCGAGATAGCTGACAAGTATTTCTTCGAAACAGTTGTGCGCTTACACAGGGCCGG
>DPLS01000429.1 GCA_003541875.1 Bacteroidota bacterium
CGCACAACATGGTGACGTGTCCCCATGTGAGCGACCAGAAACCCATACCATGCAGGAACTTCTCAAGATGCTCTAGCATCGAACAACTTCCTTATTCAAAGGTTAGCAGCACCTTTCCAGCTTCGATCGTGTCCCCAACTTTCACTTTGACAGCTTTGATCTTGCCCGTTTGGGGCGATGAGATATTCGTCTTCATCTTCATCGCTTCCATCACGAACAGGATATCGTTCTCTTTCACCGCTTGTCCCTCCTTCACGGGGATTTCCAAGACGACGCCGTTGATCGGGGAGGTCAAGGACTTCTTGTCCGCGCTGGAAGGTTTGGACTTTGTCGGGAGTGGCGTTGTCACTGGTGTGACGTAACTGTTCATCGTCCTCACCGGAGGCTTGAACGGAGGCTGCACTTCGATGGCCTCATCATCCTGAACTACTTCGACGTCGACCTCGTAACGCTTGCCGTTCACTGTGATCATGAGTTTCTTCATTTCTCATTTCCTTTTTGGGATTGAATGGGACGCCATGACGTTCAGCCTGCCTGTTGTGGCCCACGCCGCGGCACCTGTACCCGATAGAAATTGGACTCGCCTCACTCTTACGGGTTTCCTGATAACCGATGCCGCAACTGCCGTTAACACAGCAACAAGTTGATCGTTGACTTCATCGTCGACGAGTTTCGATTCCACCTGTGAAGCATACTTCTGTATCCTCTTTCGATTCAGCCACTCATCGAACAGCCGAAACGACCAGATCATGACCGCAAGAAACACAAGTGCGGCAAAGACCCCGGTCATTCCGACAACTAGAAGGAGAATACTTTCTACGAGTTTGTCGTACATGATGCAATTTACCTAGAGTGGAATGAGGCCATGCTTCTTTTGCGGACGCAGGTCACGCTTGCTCCGAAGAGACTCCAGCGCCACCGAGAGATAGGCACGTGTATTCTTCGGTTCGATCACCGCATCAACCAATCCCCGGGCGGCGGCCATGTACGGTGTTGAAAACTCCTCACGATACTTCTCTATCAACTCACGCCGCTTCAGTTTCGGGTCAGGTGCATTCTGGATATCGGTCTTGAAAAGGACGCTGACCGCCCCTTCGGCACCCATGACTGCAATCTCGGCCGTTGGCCATGCCGCAACCCGGTCAGCCCCAAGACTCTTCGCGCACATCGCCAGATATGCACCTCCATATGCCTTCCGAATGACAACCGAGATTTTCGGCACCGTAGCAGCAGAGAACGAGAACAACATCTTCGCTCCGTGCCGGATGATCCCACCGAATTCCTGCTCGACACCTGGCAGAAATCCGGGAACGTCGACAACGCTGATCAGCGGGATGTTGAAGGCATTGCAGAACCGGACGAAACGTGAGGCCTTGTCCGATGCATCAATGTCAATGGCACCAAACTTCTCCGCGGGCTGGTTCGCCACCACACCAACAACTCGACCGTTGAGCCGGGCGAAGCACACAATCATGTTCTTTGCATAGTGGCTTTGCACTTCAAAGATGGTTCCCGGATCGAAGATGCGCTGCAGGATCTCAAACATGTTGTACGGATCCCGCGGGTCATCTGGAACAAGGCGGTTGAGTTCCTCATCCTCAATCATCAATAGCTCACCAGTAGAGAGCGAAGGCGGATCCTCAGTATTGTTCGCCGGTAGGTAGCTCAACAGAGTCTGGGCAATCTCGATTGCATCGGCATCGTCGCGGGCAATGAAATGAACATTGCCACTGTGGGAAGCCTGGACTACTGCACCACCGAGTTCCTCAGCTGAAATGACCTCACCGGTTGCTTCCTTAATAACCTCCGGCCCGGCGATGAACATCTTGCCAATCCCCTTGACCATAATGACAAAGTCCATGAGCGCTGGCGAATAAGCGGCTCCTCCAGCACAGGGGCCAGCGACGATGGATATCTGAGGAACAACGCCGGAGAGCAGGGTGTTGTAGTAGAAGATTCGTCCATAGCCGCGCAGTGAATCCACACCTTCCTGGATGCGCGCTCCACCGCTGTCGTTGATGGCAATGTATGGCGCGCCGGCTTTCAACGCCATGTCCATGATTTCACAAATCTTCCGCGCATGCATCCACCCCACACTTCCTCCCATTACAGTGAAATCCTGTGACGATGTGTACACAAGACGGCCTCTGATAGCCCCCAGGCCAGTGACCACGCCATCGGCAGGCAGGTCCTTCCCCGCCATCCCGAACGACGTAGAGCCGTGCTGAATGAACCGGAACAGCTCATCATAGAATCCCTGGTCGTAGAGAAGATGCAACCGCTCATGAGCCGTCATCTTACCGGCCTTGTGCTGTGCATCGATCTTGTCGCGTCCTCCACCCAGATTTACGTGGGCGTTTTTCTCTTTCAGTTCCTGAAGCTTTTGTTGTACGGTTGACATATCATCACTAATTGACAATGTGGGAGTAATCTCACAGACTATTCAAATTCCAACAACACCTGTCCCTTTGCTGGCATCTGACCAACCTGGACTTGGATTGACATCACGACTCCGTCAAGATGGGAGAGCACATCGTTCTGCATCTTCATCGCTTCAA
>DPLS01000293.1:0-6374 GCA_003541875.1 Bacteroidota bacterium
GAGCAAGGCCCCGGAACCGGTTGAAGCATTCACGGCGAAGTATCCGAACTCTGAGATGGTGCGAAGTGCGCTCTACACCCTCTGGCGATCCTACACCAAAGCAAAAGACGGCGAACACGCCCGCAAGTACTTCACGCAGTACATCGAGAAGAACCCGAACGACGCGGGGATGATGAACAACTACGCGTGGGGCTGCGCTGAGAATGGCATCAATCTTGACCATGCAGCAGATGTTGCGAAGAAGGCCGTTGATCTGTCAACAAAAGATGCAGACAAGGCATCGTTCCTCGACACGTATGCGACTGTGGAGTTCGCAAAGGGAAACACCGACAAGGCAATTGCCCTCGAACAGCAAGCGCTTGACATCGCAAAGAGCATTCCCAATGCGAAGCTTACGGAATACGAAAAGTCGATGGCGAAGTTCAAGTCAGGGAAGAAACCAACTGGCCCTCAATAAGGACCAAGATTCAGGAATGATTCATCGAGGGCGATTCTCAGAACGGGATTCGCCCTCATCATTTTTTACTACCAACAATTCCATTGGCCTGCACATGAAACCGAATCTTTCGTCAGTTGCGGTTCGCAAAGCAACGCGGGATGACGCTTCGGCGATACTCTCGCTGGTTGATGCTCTTGCCGAATACGAGAAGCTCAGCCCACCGGACACTTCAGCTAAGGCAAGACTAATCAGAGACATGACCGCCAATCCTCCACGCTTTGAAGCTTATCTTGCCGAATGCGACGGAAGAGCCGTCGGCTACGCGTTTGTCTTTGAGACCTACTCCAGCTTTCTTGCCCTTCCTACTCTGTACTTGGAAGATCTCTTCGTCCTACCCGAGTACAGACAGAAGAAAGCCGGCTACGCGCTTTTCACAACATTGGTCAAGGAAGCTCACGCACGCGGGTGCGGACGTATGGAATGGACCGTGCTCGACTGGAATCAGCTTGCCATCAACTTCTACAAGCGGCTTGGAGCAACACACATGACGGAGTGGCAACTGTACAGAATGGTGAGAGGTAAGATGGAACGGATCATCGACACATCAAGTTCATAAGGTCAAGGGACTGTCAGAGTTTGGCTGCAAGCACGACAATCCCTTTAGCTGAGTACACGCTTCCCCCGTTCTCGTTCAGTCCTTCCAACAACACAATGTAGATTCCCATACGAGCTTTTTGCCGTTCTTCATCATATCCATCCCACACAACATCACGTCGCGCACCGCTCGGTTCGTTGTTCACGAGATATCTAATCAGGCGCCCTTTGACATCGTAGATTCTCAGACTGATTGTGGCAACTTCGGTCGGCAATTCACAATGGACCACCGAGAAATCCTCCACACCATCGCCGTCAGGCGAAAAGGGATTTGGCGAACAGGAAATGTTTGCGTTGATCGGTACCATCGCGGTGAAGATGCTGTTGGTGATTCCAGGAGTACCCCCCACGACCAAGACACACGTACTCCAGTTGCGCGCATCGTTCGAAGCAAGGTTGGGACGGATCCGTTCGAGTGAGCGGCCCGTTGCGTCAGTGATCGCAGGGCTGTGCCATGCAGGCGAGTAGGCAACACTATCAATGATGCTGAGTGTTGCGTCCCTGACAATCACCGCGTCCCCTTCATTATTGAGGCCCAAGCTCGACTGGCTGACAGTTGTAAAGAGTCCCAGTTGCATTGTATCAAGATAATGGAAGCGAGAGAAAACGGAAGAATCAGACGCAATGAGGAAGAATTCGCCGGAGTGCAAGAGACGTCCGTGAGACGCCAACAGGAATTCATTCACACTTCCTGTTGTTCCCGGACGGTCAGACATCTTCCACCCTGTCAGATCAATGTCGGTAGAGCTGATGTTCGTCAACTCAACGTATTCAGCCTCGCCTGTGAATGGAGCATACATGATCTCATTGACAACGACAACCCGCGACTCATACCCAATCTTGACGGCAAAGATCGTTGAGTTGTTTGCTGTCCTTTCATCTGGTCCATACTCGACACGTGCAATCACGCTATGGACACCAGGTGGAGGGCTTGTCCATTGGGCAGAAACGCGCAACGTATCTCCCCGTGATAAGGATTGGGAGACGTTGACACGCGAGATGAGTTCGGCAGGCACCGCGATGGAGTCGTGGTTGACATCATCGAAGAAGGCAACGTCGAAGCTCGGGCAGAGCATCCGACCGACATTCTTTACGGTAACAGAGAGCGTCACAGGTATCCGGGGTGCGCCAATAAGCGTGATGTTCTTCATGGCTCGTAAGTCATTGTCTGCCACGGCGACGGAGTTTTCTCTTCCCGGAGTGGCGTGCGTCGAACTTGTCGATGATGTCCAGTTCGACGAATCGTTCGATGGCTCGAACACGTCGAGCCTCTCCAGCGATGAGCCACTGCTTCCTCCCCACGCTGGAAGGTAGACAACGCTGTCCATCATTGCCATGCGATTATCATACAGAACCACCGCGTCGCCGGTGTTATTCAACGTCGGGAAGGTGGGAACATTCACGACCCTCGCCGGAATGGCAGGATGGACATCGAGTAGCGCTGCCGAGTCCTTCGTCACCACAAGAAATCCAAACGGAGGAATGAACAAGTGTGAAGAGCTGATGAGCTTCTTTGACGCGACATTGTTGTCCGAGACGAGCCAGTCTTTGATGTTCACGCTATCGCTTCGCGTGTTGAAGAGCTCCATCCACTCGGGTTCTGTTCCAGTCGGTGCGTACATGATTTCATTGACAACGACACTCTGCGGACGGTAGCCGATCCATAGCAGGCTATGTATTTGATTGTTTGCAGGATTCTGATCGAGTGAGTACACGACCTGAGCAATGAAGTTCCTGATTCCAGGAGAAAAGGACCCAAGGTCTGCCGTGACCTCAATTGAATCGCCCTGAAACATTGGGTTCAGATTATTCACGGTGGCTATGAGTTCAGCGGGTTGTGGCAGGGAGTCATTGTTGAGGTCACAATAGAACCTCACCTCGAATGACAGGGCCGGTTGAAGACCCAAATTTCTTACGAGCGCGAAGGCGTGAACGATATCCTGCTCGTTCACCATAGGTGGACTATACCGGAGTCCGGCCATAGCAAGATCGTGTGCTGTCTGGACGGTCAGTGTAACATCGTCAATCCGGAGCGTTCCTGTGGGACCTCCGATATCAGGAACAACCCTCCATCGGAATTGCACTCCGGTTCTGTTGGAGAGGGAAATCGGCAGCACACATGAAGTGAGCACATAGTTTGTCGAGCCGGGGTAGGTCAGACTGTCACTAACCTGAACCGGGAACGACCCTCCACCGTCGAGAGAAGCTTCCACGACAACTCGGGCAAGGTGGGTGGAGGAGCGACGTGTATAGAACTCAAGCCGATCAGGAATCTGGCCACGAAAGTCGAATAAGGGAGAAATCAGCGCCTGACCGATGGTTGCATTTGTAGAGACCACCGCGTTGGGTAAGGTGCGAGGCGTGCTGGTTGTCGTTGTGAAGTCATTGGTGCCCGGTGTGCGGGTTTGCGTCGAGGACCAACCGGGTGGCAGATTCGGCACTGCAACCGAATCGAAATTCTGTGAATAAGGAAACACAGAAATCTGGCTGTGGCTTATAGGAGCGAGCCAGATGTTGATGAAGAGGACAAAGCGGACAAACAAGTTCGAACGAGGCCTCACCGATGCCTCCTTGATGAGAGCGAGAGCGAAGGATACTGCCGATGATAATAAGTTTCCTATCGAATTGCAACTGACGGCGATTGACCAGTTGATTTTGGCGAAGAGATTGCATATATAGGCGGTATACGCTAATGGTGTATCCTTTTTATGGGCAATTCAATCCTCTTTGTTGACGATGACCCGGACCTGCGGGAGATTGTGTCCGACCAGCTCTCCGCCTCGGGCTATGATGTGGACTCAGCAGAAGACGGCGAACTAGCGATCGACAAACTCCAGGAGAAGAACTACGAAGTTGTATTGCTCGACATTACCATGCCCAATAAGAACGGTATGGATGTGCTTCGCTTCACGAAAGACCATTCCATGAGCTGCAAGGTTATCATGCTGACAGGAATGGTGGGTCTGTCTATCGCAATTGAGAGTATCAAGCTCGGTGCCGCCGACTACATCACAAAGCCTTACAACATGGACTACTTGCTCTCTTCGATAAAGCGGGCCCTGGAAAAGTAACTCGACAAGTGCCCTAACAAAAAAAAGCGATCCCAGCATCCTGGGATCGCTTTTCGTTTCGTACACAGTCTGGCATTCAGGTACCCGCGCTATAGTCATCCATGTACTTCTTCTGTTCTGGCGTGAGTCTGTCGATCGAAATGCCGTTGGTCGCCAGTTTCACCCGAGCAATCTGCTGGTCCTGTTCTGCCGGAATATCATAGACTCTGTTCTCAAGACGCTTCCCCTTCTTGTGCACTTCGGCAAGACGAAGCTGCGACATGAACTGATTGGCAAACGACATATCCATCACCTCCGAAGGATGACCTTCCGCGGCAGCCAGATTCACCAACCTCCCCTGGGCAAGGACATAGATGCGCTTGCCGTTTTTTAAAAGGTACTCTTCGTTGTCGTCACGAATCACCCGTTTGGACTTCGTCAACTTCGCAAGGTCCGTCAGATTGATTTCGCAATCGTAGTGGCCAGTGTTGCAGACAATCGCCCCTTCTTTCATTACGTGGAAATGCTTCTTGATGATAATATCCTTCACGCCGGTCGCCGTGATGAAAATATCTCCTACTTTTGCAGCGTCATCCATCTTCATCACCCTGAATCCTTCAAGCGTCGCCTTTAGTGCAGCAGTTGGTTTCACTTCAGTAATGATGACGTTTGCACCCAATCCTTTTGCACGCATCGCCACACCCTTCCCACAGTGTCCAAAGCCCGCGACGACTATGTTCTTGCCGGCAAGCAGCACGCTCGTTGCCCGCAACACACCATCAAGAGTCGACTGACCTGTGCCATAGACGTTGTCGAAATCCCACTTCGTCTCCGCATCGTTTACAGCAATGACCGGATACTTCAACGCACCATCAGCGGCCATTGCCCGCAATCGATGGACACCCGTTGTCGTTTCCTCTGTTCCGCCGATGACGTACTTCTCTGCAAAGTCAGGATGGTTCTTGTGGATCGTGAAGATCAGGTCCGCTCCATCGTCGAGCGTAAGGTTGGGATGTATCTTCAGCGTTTCCTCGATGCACCAGTAGAACTCCTTCACATTCATCCCGTGCCAGGCGAAAATTGAAATGCCCTGTGCGGCAAGCGCTGCTGCAACAGCATCGTTTGTTGAGAGCGGGTTGCACCCACTCCAGCTTACCTGAGCGCCCGCATCGACAAATGTTTTCACAAGCACAGCAGTCTCCTTTGTCACATGGAGGCACCCGGCAATACGGTAGCCTTTCAGCGGTTTGGTCTGCTTGTACTTCTCACGGAGAGCCGCCAACACGGGCATGCGCGATTCTGCCCATTCGATGAGCTTGTTGCCCTCATCCGCCAGCTTAAGATCTGCTACTTTGAACTTTCCTGCTTTCGAATCCATTCGTGTTCCTTTGTTGAATATATGTTGGACTTTAAAAAATCTGCTCTACTTCTTCACAGCTCGCTGAAGCGTCTTGACAAGATCGAGCCGCTCCCACGTGAAGTCCTTGTCGTTGCGACCGAAATGACCGTACGCAGCAGTCTTCTGATAAATCGGACGGAGAAGGTCGAGCCGGTTGATAATTCCCCGCGGCGTCATATCAATCTCCCGCATGACGATCTTGTCGAGCTCGGTATCAGGGATCCGCCCCGTGCCGTATGTGTTCACGTGGATTGATACTGGTTGCGCAACGCCAATCGCGTATGCTACCTGGATCAAGCATTCGTCTGCAAGTCCGGCCGCAACGATATTCTTTGCCAGATGCCTCGTCGCATAGGCCGCGCTGCGATCAACCTTCGAGGGATCTTTGCCCGAGAAGGCACCGCCGCCATGCGGAGCGCGTCCACCATACGTATCCACAATGATCTTGCGACCGGTGAGTCCCGTGTCACCATGAGGCCCGCCGATTTCAAAACGGCCTGTCGGATTGATGTGGATAATTGTTCGTTTGTCGCGCAAGTTCTTGGGGATGACAACATTGATCACATGTTTCACCACATCTTCTGCAATCCGCTTCTGAGAAACGTCACCGTCGTGCTGCGTGGAGATGACAACCGTATGGACTCTGGAAGGTTTGCGACCTGTGTATTCAACTGTCACCTGTGATTTCGCGTCGGGACGAAGGTACGGCATCAGCTTGGGATGCTTCTTCCGAATGTCGCTGAGTCGCTTCACCAGCTTGTGAGCAAACATGATGGGCATCGGCATGTATTCCGGTGTCTCGCTTGTCGCGTAGCCGAACATCATTCCCTGG
>DPLS01000293.1:6606-15590 GCA_003541875.1 Bacteroidota bacterium
CGTAGCCGAACATCATTCCCTGGTCTCCAGCACCACCCGTATCCACACCCTGTGCGATGTCGGGTGACTGTGAGTGAATGCTTGATATGACCGAGCAGGATTCCGCATCAAATCGATATTCGGCCTTCGTGTAGCCAATATCCCTTATAACCCGACGGACAATATCCTGTACTTCAATGTACGCTTTGGTGGTGATCTCGCCACCAACGAATGCCAGGCCGGTGGTCACAAAACTCTCACACGCAACACGGGCTCTCTTGTCCTGAGCGATAATCGCATCCAGAACTGCATCCGAAATCTGGTCGCACACCTTGTCTGGATGTCCCTCAGACACCGACTCTGACGTAAATAGATATGACATAGTTTCCCTTACTCTAGTAACTTGAATTAGTTTTGATCCAACCCGATAAGCGTACAACAAGGTGATGGGAAATCATCCTCAAACGGCGGGCCCTTCCTAGTTGAAATCAATCTCGGAGGAATCCCCCACATTCACGCGCTTATAATTACCCTGCACGGCCGCACCACTCCCGACGATCGAATTATCCAACAGCACCTTGCGCACGGTCGCATCCTCACCAATGATGGAGTTCCGCACGATCGAGTCGCTAATGGAAGCTTGTTCGCCTATGGAGGTGTATGGGCCAATCACACAGTTCACGAGCTTTGCTGAAGGAGCAATGTACACGGGATCGATGACAACAACCCCCTCGACTTTTCGTGGAGTCGATTTCTTTTCCAGCAACGCACGGTTTGTCGACAACAACGTCTCCGGCTTGCCGCAATCATACCAACCTTCGACCAAAAAAGTCTTCATAACTTCCCCACGATCAATCATCATCTGCAGTGCATCCGTGAGTTGATATTCTCCCTTTGTCCTGATGTCTTTTTCAACCAGAGCGCTCAGACAAGATACAAGGAGACGAGGGTTGCGAATATAATAGAGACCAACCACGGCGAGATTGCTCACCGGCCGCTCGGGTTTCTCCACAAGTCGTACAATGGAGCCATCGCGCGTTTCCGCAACACCAAAACGCCGTGGATCGTCAACCATCTTGACACCGAGGGAGGAATACTGCTGACGCAGCACAGGTCCCAGATCGACGTCAAAGATCGTATCCCCGAGAATAATAAGAACAGGATCATCGTTCATTGTATTTCGGGAAAGATAGATCGCATGTCCTAACCCGAGGCGTTCATCCTGTTCAACGTAGTCCGCCCTGAACGAGGGGTATACCTGCGACACATATTCTTTGATCATGTCGCTCATATGCCCGACGACGATCGTTCCCTCGTGTATCCCTTCACCGATAATCTTGTCAAGAATGTGGCCGAGGATCGGTTTACCGGCAACGTTCAGGAGTACTTTGGGGAGCGTAAACGTATGAGGACGCAGCCGGCTTCCAACGCCAGCTACTGGAATAATAGCACGCATCTAATGGGTTTTGACAAGTCTCAGGCGGTTATCCTACATTCAGTGCGGATAAAGGTAAAGAAGAATCCTTAGAGAAGCAAGACAACTTGGTGCGACCGGACCCTATGCCACGAAGCCACTCGTTGCAGATCCATGAGCACTACCCCCTTTGGCACGATGCTCCACTCGTATGTTCGTTGATTCTCACAACCGAAATCGTTATCATTTTTCAGCAATCCGAACGACCACTCCCCTAACCACCAATGTCCAAACCGCGCCTTTCGCGAGCAACACCTTCGCGGAAAAAACAGCACGTCGATATCACCCTGAGCAAGGACATTGACTTCAGGACGAAGTCAACGGGGCTTGAGCAATGGGAATTCGTTAATAACGCGTTGCCCGAGCTCAATCTTTCTGATATTGACACCTCAGTCACTTTCCTGACAAAGTCCCTGGCACTCCCGTTCATGGTCTCCTGCATGACCGGTGGTTATGCCGAGGCTTTCCGGATCAACCGGAGCATCGCGGAAGTGTGCGAGGAATACCGGATTGCTATGGGTGTCGGCAGCCAACGGCAAGCGATGGAGAGTTCTGAATACCATCGCACGTTTAGTATCGTACGTGAAGTCGCTCCCACGATCCCCGTCATCGGAAACATCGGCGCCGCTGAAGTGGCGATGATGACTTCCTCGGCCGCAGCCAATCGCCTCGTCGAACTGATTGGAGCTGACGCCTTCGCCATTCATCTCAATCCATTGCAGGAGTTTCTCCAGCCCGAAGGCAATACAAACTTCAAGGGAGTGATGAAGGGGATCGCCATGCTTGTGCGTGGACTTCCCATCCCCGTGATTGTCAAGGAAATTGGCGCGGGTATTTCTCCTGATGTTGCCAAACGTCTACTTGATGTTGGAGTTCAGTATATTGATGTTGCCGGTGCAGGTGGGACAAGTTGGGCCGGAGTTGAGATCGTGAGACGGAAGGAGAAGACTTCGCTACAGGATTTCTGGGATTGGGGGATCCCAACTGCAACAGCTCTACGCGAAGTCGCTGCCCTTCGGACGACAGCAAACAAACTTAGGGTGATTGCGTCAGGCGGAATTACCAGCGGGACACACGTTGCCAAGTGCCTCGCCTTGGGGGCCGACCTCGTTGCATCAGCCCGTCCCATGTTGACGGCACTTCATGCCGGGGGCAAAAAGGGATTGAAGACTCTCATCGGTCAATGGGCAACTGATCTTCGGGGTGTAATGTTTCTGACAGGATCAGCCGACATCAAGGCACTCCAGCAGGCCACTCTCGTAAGGACTTGGCAGGAATGACCACAGAACAATTCAACCGCCGCTACCTGTACCTGCGCAGGCTCATCGACGCCAGATTGGTCTCCGGCCTAAAGAACTCGGAACCACGCGATCTTATGCAAGGTTCACGCTACGTCCTCGCCGCCCCGGGTAAGCGTGTCCGTCCGATCTTGATGATTCTCTCCTGTGAGGCTGTTGGCGGACGCGTCAAGGATGCGATCGATGCGGCAGTGGCAATCGAAATGCTGCACAACTTCACGCTTGTCCACGACGACGTCATGGACAATGCACCCTCGCGAAGAGGCCGGGCCACCGTGCACACCAAATGGAATCTCAACAACGCCATCCTTGTTGGCGACGTAATTCTTGGACTCGCCTATCGGACATTCTTGAAATCGAAAACGAACAACATACGGCGGGCAACCGAGATCTTCACTGAGAGCTTCATTGAAGTATGTGAGGGACAAGCATTCGACCTTGAATACGAGCACCGGCCGAACATCAGCCCGCGAGAGTACTCCCGGATGATCAGCAAAAAAACCGGAAAGCTCATAGCCAGCGCAACCGAACTCGGTGCCATACTCGGTAATGCCACGCCGAAACAAACGGAAGCTCTCCGCTCATTTGGGAGGCATGTTGGCAGGGCATTCCAGATTCAGGATGATCTGCTTGACGTCGTCGCGAACGAGAAGGACCTCGGCAAGAAGATCGGAGGCGATATCGTCGAAGGAAAGACAACGTTCCTCCTCGTGCACGCGTTACGTCGCTCGCGTGGAGCAGAAAAGGCTCGTCTCAGGAAACTCACGACGCGACGCGCAACCCCTGTTGCCTTCCGTCATCAGCGTCAGCTCGTCAAAGAGGTCACGAGCATATATGAGCGATCCGGCGCAATTGAAGCGGCGCGAACCCAGATCAGGCAAGAGACCGTTGCTGGCGTCAGCGCCCTGGATGCTCTGGCGCCGAGTAATTCACGAGCAATGCTTGAATGGGTCTCCGCAATGCTTGTGCGACGAACGTACTGAAACGGGTGATGATCCAGCAGGAAGTCACAATCAAGAACAGGGCCGGGCTTCACACACGTCCCGCGGCGACGCTGGTGAAAACGGCGGCGAGATTTCAGGCTGAATTCTTCATCGAGAAAGATGGGATGGAGATCAATGGCAAGAGTATCATCGGCGTCATGACACTTGCTGCCGAACAAGGTTCAACAATGAACCTGAGATTCGACGGCATCGATGAAGAGGCAGCGTGTGCAGCAGTTGCCGATCTGTTTGAACGCGGCTTTGACGAACAGTAGACATGGAACAAACGTCCTCATCACTACAAGAACTCATTCTCAAAGGCATCCCGGCAGCACCCGGAATTGCGATGGGAACCGCCTATCTCTACAGCAAGCACGTGCCTCACATAGAGATGAAGACCATCGCCGAGTCCGATGTGGAAGCGGAACAGCAGCGCGTCCGCACGGCGAATGCGCGCTCCGAGAAGGAGCTGCAGAAGATCCTCGCCTTTGCAGAACAGAAGCTGGGATCACAGAGCGCCAAGATCTTCGAGGCACAGATCATGATCCTCAACGATACCATCCTCATGGGATCCATTGAGAAGCGCATTGCCAAAGAATTGAAGAACGCAGAGTATATCGTCGGAGATGAGATCAACAAATACAAGCGGATGATGCTGGCATCGCCCGACGAATACATGCATGAACGGGCTCGTGATGTTGAGGACGTGATGCATCGGATCGTCCGCAACATTCAGGATCAGAAGCTCTTCTCCCGACTGGAAGGGGCATCGATCATTGTGTCTGAATCCTTGCTCGCAACGGACACCGTGATTTTCTCCCGCAATCAGATCCTCGGTTATGCGGCCGATCTCGGAGGAGTTACCTCGCACGCTGCAATCCTGTCCCGATCGCTGAGAATTCCGGCGGTGCTTGGATTGCGCAATGTAACAAAGAACGTACGCACCGGAGACTCCGTTGCCATTGACGGCTATGCGGGGACGATCGCCATCAACCCCAATGCGCAAACCATCGAACAACTGGAGAAAAAGGCTGAGCGCCTCAAGGCCTTCGAGGAACAACTCACCGCCTTTGCACCGCTCGTCGCCGACACGCCGGATCACAAGCATATTGAGCTTTCCGCAAACATTGAAGTCCCTGAAGAAGTAGACTACGCCCGTGCACAAGGCGCAGCAGGAATTGGTCTCTATCGTACCGAAGGCACTCTTCTTGCGCGGCAGGGAGACCCTTCCGAGGAAGAGCAGTACGAGGAATACAAGAAAGTGGCTGAGGCAACGTTCCCCCACCCCGTCATCTTCCGGACATTCGACATTGGTGGAGACAAGCTCGCACCGGGCGAGTACCACGAGGAAAACCCGTTCCTGGGTTGGCGCGGCATTCGGGTGTCGCTGGACAGACCCGAAATGTTTCTGACACAGCTCCGGGCATTGCTCCGGGCAAGCACCAAGAAGAACGTTCGCATCATGTTCCCCATGATTGCCAAGGTGAGCGAGGTGCGACGCGCCAAGGAGTTCTTGAAGCTGGCAAAGAATGAGCTGAAAGCAAGAGGCCTTCACTTCGATGCACGCATCAAGATTGGGGTGATGATCGAGGTTCCTTCGGCTGCGATCATGGCCGAGGAGATTGCCGCCGAAGTCGACTTCCTGAGCATCGGCTCGAACGATCTCATCCAGTATCTGCTTGCCGTGGATCGCGACAACGCTGCTGTTGCGCCATTGTATCAGCAGTTCAATCCCGCGGTACTACGGACAATCAAGGCTGTTATCGATGCCGGACATAGAAAGAATATCTGGGTTGGCATGTGTGGTGAGATGGGAGGCGACCCGATCGCAACGATACTGCTCGTGGGAATGGGAATCGACGAGCTGAGTGTTGTGCCAACGGTGCTGCCTGAGATCAAGAAAATTATTCGGACCATTAAGTACAAGGATGCAGTGCGGATCGCAGACAAGGTGCTCACCCTCCACACCGAGGACGAGATTAGGGAATACCTTGCCTCAGTGATAAAGAAGCAACTCCCCGACATACCATTAGAAGACTAGCCCTCAACAGATCGGAGCAACAATGACCTTCGAAGAGATTTTCGCCATCGACACATCCAACATGTACAGCCTCATCAGGAGATTCCCCGAACAGGTGGAAGAGGCCATCAGAATTGGCAACGCGGCAAAGCCGAGGGTCAATGTGAAGGGGATCCAGAACATTCTCCTTTGCGGACTCGGAGGCTCGGCGATTGGAGGCGATTTGCTGAAGAGCTACCTCGCCGGAGAACTGAAGGTTCCTTTCGTCGTAAACCGCCACTACACGCTGCCAGAGTTTGTCGGGAGAAACTCACTCGTCATCATTTCCAGTTACTCTGGCAACACGGAGGAGACGACAGCAGCCTTTAAGGAAGCAATCAAGCGTCGGGCAAAAATTCTGTGCATCTCTTCCGGTGGTGCAGTTGAGAAACTGGCAAAGAAAAGGAGAACGCCGCTCATCAAAATCCCCGGCGGTCTTCCTCCCCGCGCGGCACTGGGGTACTCCTTCTTTCCACTCCTCATCACGCTCGGCAAGCTTGGCCTGATCAAGAATAAGAGTCGCGAGATACACGAATGCGTTACGCTGCTGAAGCAGAAGTCGGACGAGTACGGCAGTCCGGACCCGGCTACTAACAAGGCAATGCTGCTTGCCGAACAATTGCGTGGGCGCGTTGGCATTGTCTATTCCTCTACTGAGCGGTTCGATGCCGTGGCAACGCGATGGCGGGGACAGATGGCCGAAAATGGCAAGTCGCTGATGTTCGGTCACGTGCTGCCGGAGATGAACCACAACGAGCTTGTAGGATGGAAGACGTTGACCGAGCAGATGCGGGAGATGCAGGTGATGTTCCTGCACGACAGGGCTGATCATCCGAGAGTCAGGACCCGAATGGACATTACAAAGGGAGTCATCGCCGAATACACACAGCACATTACGGAAGTGTGGAGTGACGGCACCTCGCTCCTCGCCCGCATGTTCTCACTCGTGTATCTCGGCGACTGGGTGAGCTTCTACCTCGCGATGCTTCACAACGTTGACCCGACGCCGGTAAAGGTGATTGATTACTTGAAAGACGAATTATCAAAAGTATAGACAAACACAAAGGCACCATGACACAGGCAATTGTCATTGCGAGTCCCGACGTTGTTCGTCGGGACGAAGCAATCTCTCCTTCAGGGATTCAGATTGCTTCGTCACTTGCCCCTTCGGGGCTTCGCTCCTCGCAATGACGAACACTCGCCTTCGTGTCTTGGTGGTGAGTTTCTTATGACCAAAGAGCACAAAAAAGCAATTCTCATCGCTGCAATCACGCTTGCCCTCATCATCTTCGTCACGTTCTTCAGGAATGGGACGTCGTGGTGAATCTATGGAAGCACGTCGTGGGGAACGTGAACGATCTTCCTCTGAGGAATTTCCAAGTACCGCGCCTTCCGGCCTCTTGCCCCCGGACATCTTCGGGGAATTAAAGCACCATTTCGGGTCTCATACTCCCCATTGCCTTCCGTAACTTTTCACTTGACTTCGTTTTTTTTTTTGAATAGATAGAGCAACAAGTTCATCTCATTTGGGAGTGGGCCATGGCAACCAAGCAATGTGCAACTCTCGTTCCTTCTGTTGACTTTCCAGGCTTCAACGATCTCTCCTGCTGTGCTTCGATCTTTCGGACAATCTGCGATCTCGTACTCCTGCCAGCACGCCATTCTAGCGTCAAAGCCTCAGCGATCAGACTGGGTATCCTTTCTGTGTTCTTCTGCACTTGTGCTTCCATGGTTCATGCACAGACGAGCTTCTCCCCGTTGGACGAACGGCCTCTCAAGAGGTACGAGTATTTTCGCAAGCTTGAGGGACGCAGACCGCGTGGTAAGCTAACTGACTTGTCAATAAGCGACAGTGTTTTCACATTTGTTGGCCGCTGGCCGTACGGACCGTGCTACGCGGTAGCTGTACGGGGCAACACGGGGTTCATTGCGAATGGCGCTCTCATCCAAGCGTATGATCTTACCAATCCTGTTGCGCCACAACTCGTGGGTGAATACTTGACAGGTACACCTGACTATGTCACAGATATTCAGTTGCGAGAAAATCTCGCGTTCGTCTGCAACGGCGACAGTCTGATAATCCTTGATGTGAGTGTACCGGCACACATTGCAAAAGTGAGTGCCATGGATTTATTTGGTCCGACGTACGTGCAACTTCTAGGTTCCTTTGCCTATGTCTTAGGAAGCACGACATTACGAGTCGTGGATATTTCTGATATTCACGCGCCGTTTCTTCGCGGTAGACTTTTCAACACCTTCGATGTTCCTACAGGCATCGCTTTGAAGTGGCCCTACGCGTATCTGACCGGTGCGCGCCCGCTCCCGACTGCTATCGAAATCATCAATGTCGCCAATCCTGATTCTCTCTATTGGGTCAACAATTTTCGCGCGCTCTTGATACCACAATCTATAGCGGTGCGCGATACACTTCTGTTAACCAGCGGTCCTGGCTTCAATGAGCCAGATGCACTCAAGATATATTCGCTCGCCGACCCCACGACGCCATCGCTGATGGCAACCCTATCGGGGTTGAACGGGTTCAGCATCGCGCTGCAAGATTCTTTGGCTTATGTTGGAGCAGATTCCAATATGTACCTCATCAATATTGCGAACCCACGGTTGCCATCCGAGATTGGCCGAGTTTTGGTTCTCGCTGATGATATTCAACTGAACGCTGACCGATCTTTGGTGGCAGGTGTCAACAGAGCCTCGGTGGTTGATGTGACTCAACCTGACTCCGTGCGCGTCGGTTCATTCATGCCGACAAGTGAAAACGCCCTTGCTGTCGCTGTACAAGATACGGTTGCCTACGTCGCTTCCGGTTACGCGGGTTTGTGGCTTGTGAGTGTCGCGAACCCTCAACAACCTCGGAGTCTTTCCAACATCACTTCCGGCAATTACAAGGAATCAGAGCCTAACGCAAATTGGGCAATTGACGTTCTGACTTCCGGCACTTTCGCTTATATAGCAAACCATGATGGCGAGTTGATTATCTACGATGTGCAAGACTCACAGGCGCCGCGTTTGCTTGGTCGGTCTCTGCGGAATACCAGCGGACAAACTACTAAGCTTGCAAAGTCTAACACTCTTGCTTTTCTGAATGTCATCCATGGGGTTAGCGATACGATGGTGAGAATCATCGATGTAACCGAGCCACTGCACCCCATACAAGTTGGCGCGGTGCGGGGGAA
>DPLS01000176.1:0-1660 GCA_003541875.1 Bacteroidota bacterium
ACGCACAGAAATCAAAGGCGATGTCTCCAAACTCTCCAAGGGTGACAGGAAAGCGCTCGCGAAACTCGTTGAGGCCGCGAAGATAATGGACAAGATCTACACACGCCAGGTGTGGAGCGGCAATGAAGCGTTGCGAAAGAAACTGGAAGCCGACAAATCCCCTGCCGGCAAAGAGCGTCTTCACTATTTCAATATCAACATGAGTCCGTGGTCGAAGATAGACCACGATGAGGCATTCATTGAGGGAGTCCCGATGCCGCGTCCGCCGCAGGCAAATTACTATCCCGATGACATGACGAAAGAGGAGTTCAATTCCTGGGTCGCCACATTATCTGATGATGACCAGGCTAAGGCAAAAGGCTTTTTCTACACCATTCGCCGCAACGACGAGAAGAAACTAGCCCTGGTTCCCTACAACGAGGAGTACAGAGAGTTTCTCAATCCGGCAGCAAGACTCCTGCGCGAGGCCGCAGCACTAACCGACAATGCCTCGTTGAAGTCGTTCCTCACGAAACGTGCCGACGCCTTCATGAGCAACGACTACTATGACAGTGACGTTGCATGGATGGACCTCGACGGTCCTATCGAGCCAACAATCGGCCCGTACGAAGTATACATGGATGACGTGTTCAACTACAAGGCGGCCTTCGAGGCATTTATTACGCTTCGCAACGACAAGGAGACGAAGAACCTCGAAAAGTATTCCGGCTACCTGCAAGAGATCGAAAACAATCTCCCCATCGATCCAAAATATCGGAATCCGAAGCTCGGCGCTCTCGCTCCTATTCGTGTTGTCGATGAAGTTGCCATCGGAGGTGAGGCCCGGTCCGGTGTGCAGACTGCCGCATTCAACCTGCCTAATGATGAGAAGGTGACTGCGGAAAGAGGAAGCAAGAGGGTGATGCTGAAGAATGTTCAGGAGGCGAAATTCAAAAACATCCTCACGCCTATTGCAAAGGTTGCACTGATTCCTGACCAACAATCAATGATTGCATTCGAGCCGTTCTTCACTCACATTCTTGCGCACGAGCTTATGCACGGCCTTGGTCCGCACAGTATCACCGTTGACGGCAAGCCAACAACAGTCCGGCAGGCGATGAAGGATCTCAGCTCGGCGTTCGAAGAAGCGAAGGCAGACGTGTCGGGATTGTTCGCACTCCAATATCTGATTGACAAGGGCATCGTGGACAAGGCGACGGAACAGAAAATGTATGTAACGTTTCTGGCAAGCGTGTTCCGCACCATCCGGTTTGGTGTGAAGGAGGCCCACGGCCGAGGAATGGCACTCCAGTTCAACTATCTGATGGATGAAGGTGCGTTCCACTACCACCCAACAGTCGCCGCATTCTATGTGGACTTTGATAGAGTCAAAGCGGCTGTCCGCAAACTCACAGGTGAGATCATGACGATCCAGGCCGAGGGAAGTTATGAAAAGGCAAAGGCCCTGCTCGACAAATACTCAGAAATTCGACCCGTAATGAGGAAGGTCTTGAACCGGCTGGAAGAGGTACCCGTCGATATCGAGCCGGTATTCCCGTCGGCAAAGTAATAATATTGTGATCGCAAGGAAACTGTTCCCATGGAGAGTCTTACCAACCGGATTGTGTGCATCACTGGAGCAAGCAGTGGCATCGGCAAAGCTTGCGCCACTGAATTTGCC
>DPLS01000176.1:1999-4203 GCA_003541875.1 Bacteroidota bacterium
TTAGCACGCCAATTAGACGTCAGAGACAGCGCCGAAGTCGAGAAGACATTCTCATCTCTGCCATCGGAATGGAAACAGATCGACATCCTGCTCAACAATGCAGGACTCTCCCGCGGCCTTGACAAGCTGCACGACGGAAAGATCCAGGACTGGGAAGAGATGATCGATACAAATGTGAAGGGACTGTTGTTCGTCACCCGCGCTGTGTTACCCGGCATGGTCCAAAGGAACAGCGGACATATCATCAACATCGGCTCGATTGCGGGACATCAGACATACCCGATGGGAAATGTCTACTGCGCCTCCAAATTTGCTGTCACCGGCCTGACACGCGGAATGAAAATGGATTTGCTCGGAACGGCTGTTCGCGTAAGCAGCGTTGACCCGGGACTGGTGGAGACAGAATTCAGCAAGGTACGGTTCCACGGCGACGCCGAGCGCGCATCGAAAGCCTACGCGGGGATGACGCCGTTGAGGCCGGAGGATGTTGCCGAGATTGTTGTCTTCTGCGCCACGCGCCCCACGCACGTAAACATAGGCGAACTCCTGGTCACACCAACAGACCAGGCGACAGTATCCATGGTGCACAGAAGAACATAGCCAACTATCATCACACTGAGCGAGTCCCGACATTGTCCTATCGGGACTCGCTCAGGATGACATGCGCCTTCTTTGACTGCTGACCCTCAACATGCGAACCCTAACACTTGGCAAGACGGATCTCACCATCTCGCGCATCGGGCTCGGAGGACTCCCTTTTGGGGGACACTTCGGACGTGTCAGCAGGTTTGAGATGCTTCACACAATCCAGGCGGCACTGGAGGGGGGCATCACCTTCTTCGACACATCTCCTGCTTACGGAGCCGGCGTCGCCGAAGAACTCCTTGGAGAAGCTCTCAAGTTTGAGGGGAGCAAGGTTGCCATTGCATCGAAGATTGGATCGGGCATTGACAGTTCGGGACAATTCTGGTGTCTCAACAACCGACCTAACGTCCTTCGACAGGTGGATGGCAGTCTGAAGCGCCTCCGGCGTGAGATGATCGACCTGTATTTGATCCCCGGGGAGGACCCCGCTACGCCAATTGGTGAAACTGTTGAAGCAATGGAAGAACTCCGCCACCGCGGCAAAGTCCGGTTTATCGGCTATTGCACCAACCGCATCGAACGGTTACGCGAAGCACTGAAGCACGGCCGTATCGATCTCGTGCTAACGCCATACAACATATTCAACCGCACGATCGAAACCGAACTGATTCCGTTCTGTCGGGCAACACAAATTCCCATTGTTGCTTGCGAGCCGTATTGCCGTGGGCTCCTGGCGGGGACACTGCACAAACACTCCAGTTTCGACGTCGACGATCTGCGGATTGAAGACCGGCGCTTCCGCGGTGCGCGTTACAGAAACAACATCGAAAACGTCAACCGGCTCCGGACGATTGCCGAACAGGAAGGAATATCGCTGATCCAACTCTCCCTCGGCTGGATCCTGCAAAACCCAAAAATCGCTGGAGCCGTGTGTAGTGCAAAGAACAGGCTGCACATTCGACAGTCCATCATCGCATCGGATATCGAACTCACCCCCGACACGATTATTGCAGTGGACCAGGTTGTTGGTGAGGACGTGAGACAACAAGCAACTTGAATTCATCGGGTTTGCCAAAGGCCAGACAAGAGATGTGGATTCCTCTGTTGTCTCAGTTCATTCACACTCTTGGCGCATAGAGCAGGTCGCAGAATGGGAAGCAGTATTCACCTCTTCACCGAAAACAACATTCTCGAGCAGCTGAGCACTGCGCCCTACCAGCTCGGGTACTACACACTGAAGTTCTACTCGGAAAACGGCAAGCCAGTCAACTGCATCACTGAATGCATTGAAGAGTTCTACCTCTACCCTTCGGGCGGCACATTGCGCGACAGCCAATTCAACATCGTGCTCTACGATTCCCGTTTCGACACATATCGCGGCTTCAACCCGCCACATTTAGCCAGGTAAACCAGATCCCCCCGGCAGTTGCTTGGCCCCCAGTTCTCACGATGTGGCAGTTGACTTTCCCACCGCCGACGGCTACATTGTTTGTGTAAGCCTTCTCCGATTTGCCCGCGACATACCTCAGGGTTTCACCCCCGATGTCATGGTTCAACCTGCAGCGGGCGGACGTTCTTTCATGTAAGGACCTAATACTTCGGGCTGATCTTGATTGCAT
>DPLS01000176.1:4534-9630 GCA_003541875.1 Bacteroidota bacterium
ATAGTGGAGGAACTATGAATATTGGTGTACCCCGCGAACGACGTGTGGACGAACACCGCGTCGGCCTCACGCCGGCTGTGGTGGAACTGCTGACCTCAGCCGGCCATGTATGCTATGTGGAAGATGAAGCCGGCGTAGGCGCTGGCTTCTCGAATGTGGACTATGAACGCGCTGGTGCCAAGATCGTGTACTCGCCGCAGGAGGCATACGGTCGCGCCAATCTGATTGTGAAGGTGTCCAGACCGATGGAGGATGAAGTTGAGTTGGTGCCTGAAGGAAGTATTCTGATGGGGTTCCTTCATCTTGCTGTTGCACGGCAGGAGCGGGTGCAAACACTCCTCGACAAGCGCATAACAGCGATCGCATACGATACCATCCAGAACGACGATGGAACTCTGCCGGTCCAGACACCGCTGAGCAAAGCAGCCGGGTTGATGGCACCGCAACTTGCGGGCGTCCTCATGCAAAACAATCACGGGGGGAAGGGCATACTTCTCGGTGGCGTTCCGGGCGTACCTCCTGCAGAGGTGGTGATCATCGGAGCGGGGACATTCGGAACGGCATCTGCCCACGCATTCCTGGGCGCGGGGGCCAGTGTCTACGTGCTTGACCAGGACCTCGGACGACTTCAGTATCTGGACGAGCGGTGCAGAATGGGCGGGCGCCTTGTCACAATGGTCTCCCATTCATTTAATATCGCGAAGGTTATCAAGTTTGCCGATGTGGTGGTTGGTGCGGTCCTCGTTCCGGGTGCTCGCGCACCCATCGTCATTACCCGCGAGATGGTGCGAACCATGAAGCCACGGTCAGTTATCCTGGACATCTCCATCGACCAAGGAGGATGTGTTGAAACGAGTCGTCCGACGAGTCACACCAATCCAACATTTGTCGACGAAGGGGTCATCCATTATTGCGTCCCCAACATGACGTCTGTGGTTGCTCGCACTGCCACACACGCACTCAACAATGCCGCCTGGCCGTTCATCAGAGAAATCGCACAGCACGGATTGGAGTCCGCGCTAACTGAGATGACAGGATTGAAGCGTGGAGTGGCCACTCACCATGGCCATATCGTGAATCCGGCACTTGCGGCGAGCCTTGGCCTCAAGGAGGTGGCGCTGTGAACTGGTCAGATATTTATAGAAATAAGATCGCCACGCCAGAACAGGCAGTCGCCACCATCAAGTCGGGTAATCGAGTTTTCCTCACAGGCAACTGCTCGGTGCCGCAGATGGTCATGGCAGCTCTCGTCGAGCACGCACCACAACTCTCCAATGTAGAGATTGTTCAAGTCCTCACAGTCGGGAATGCAGATTACGTCGCACCGGGGATGGAAAAGCATCTCCGCGTCAACACACTGTTTGTCAGCGATAACGTACGCCAGGCAGTCAATGAAGGGCGCGCCGATTTCACGCCTTGCTTTCTCGGGGAGATCCCGAACCTCTTCAAGAACGGTCAGTTGCCATTGGATGTCGCCTTGATTCACGTCGCGCCGCCGGATGAGCACGGTTTCTGCTCGTTCGGGATCGAAGTGGGTGTGACGAAAACGGCAGCACAATCGGCAAAGATTGTAATCGCGGAGGTGAATCCCAACATGCCCCGTACATTGGGCGACGCGTTCATACACATCTCCAAGCTCACCCACATCGTGGCCGTCGACTACCCGCTCCCCGAACTGTCAATGGGCGAGACAACAGACCTCTCAAGGAAGATCGCGCGGCACATTGCTGCCATGATTCCTGATGGTGCAACGCTGCAGATGGGTATTGGAGGGATTCCCGACGCAGTACTGCACGAACTGACAAACCACAAACACCTGGGTGTCCATACCGAGATGTTCTCCGATGGACTCATCGCTCTTGTGGATCGCGGTGTGGTCGATGGCGAGATGAAGTCGTTGCACCCCGGCAAGATCATTGCCGGGTTCATGCTTGGCACGGGGCGTTTGTACGATTTCGTCAACGATAACCCCATTGTGGAAATGCACCCGACCGAATATGTGAACGATCCATTTATCATCTCCCGCAACGATCGGATGGTCGCCATCAATTCGGCGATTGAAATTGACCTCACAGGACAAGTCTGTTCGGATAGTATTGGACCGCGGCTCTACAGCGGCGTCGGCGGACAAGTCGATTTCATCTACGGTGCATCGCGAAGCAAAGGGGGGATTCCCATTATCGCCCTCCCCTCGACTGCAACGGTGAAAGGCCAGGCGGTAAGCAAGATCGTCTCGCAACTTAAGTTGGGAGCCGGTGTTGTCACAACGCGTAATCACGTCCGCTATATCGTGACCGAGCACGGCGTGGCCGATTTGTACGCGAAGAACCTACGACAGCGTGCGCGCTCCCTGATCGATATCGCAGCCCCTGAGTTCCGAGAAGACCTGGAGCGGAAGGCACACGAGTTGAAGTACCTCTGACCCGACGCGATGCAACAACACATTCACCGACCAACATTCACACAATTCCATTACGAGGAACAATTATGAACCGTTCCATAGCATTCATGTTTTTGCCTCTTTTCATATTTGTCTGTTTCGCCGCGGGCATCGCCCAAGATGCGAAGCCACCTCATTCTGATGAAACAACCGCACAGGTTCCCATCCTGACAGAGTTTCACGAGGTGATCTTCAAGGTTTGGCACACTGCCTGGCCCGAAAGGAACACTGCCATGCTCGTTGAGTTGCTCCCCGAGATCAGGCACTACAGCGATAGCATTGCGAAGGTGCAGCTTCCGGGAATCCTCCGCGACAAGGAGAAGGTGTGGAAGGAAAACACAGCGAAGCTCCAGGAAATCGTGACCGAATATGCAAAAGCCACTTCGCCCATTGATAGTCAGAAGCTTCTCAATGCTGCAGAACAGCTCCATGCACAGTTCGAAAAGCTCGTGCGGATAACGAGACCTGTGCTGACGGAAATCGAGGCATTTCACCAGGTGCTGTACATGCTCTATCATCACTACCTGACCGACAAGGATCAGGAAAAGATAGTTTCTTCGGTGGAGGAACTGAAAGAGAAAATGGCGCTATTGGAGAAGGCAACGCTCCCCGAACGGATGAAGAAGAAGGAGGCCGCCTTCATTGAAGCCCGGACGATACTCTCGCGTTCTGTTAATGCCCTCGATGTCTCGATGGTTAAAGACAACCCAACAGAGTTTGCTGCCAGGGTAGAGACAATGCATTCTGACTACCAAGCAATGGAGAAGGTGTTCGAATAGAAAGACATCATAACGCTTCCAGTTTCTATTGCATTAGACCCGAGTGAACTTCAAGCCAAGAGCGGAACAATCGCACACCGATCTGAGGGCCGCTAGTTTTGCGCAAGAGTAACACACCGAAGAACTGCAGAAGAAACGCCGAGGCCCGACAACTTTGTCGGGCCTTGGTTTGCCATCCTATGCATCGGAAGAATCTATTTTGCCAGGACCATCTTCCTTGTCTGTGTGAACGTCGGCGTTATTACTTGATAGAAGTATATCCCGCTCGGAAGCCCGCTCGCGTTGAACGTCAATTCATGTGTGCCTGACTTCATCCTTCCATTCACAAGAGTCGTGACCTCATTCCCAATCAAGTCATATACCTTAACGCTGACGTTGGCATCAGACGGAAGCTGAAACGCGATTTGTGTCGTTGGATTGAACGGATTGGGATAGTTTTGATCGAGTCGGAATTCCTCCGGTGATGATGGCTGATTCCCAACGCCAGTGGTTATCTCTGGTGCGGTGAATGTCACCACGCCGCTTGTACCGCTTGAACTTGACGTCGACGTCCCCTGGAATGCCGCCGCATAGAAGTTCACTGTCCCGGCACCTGCTGCAGGGGCTGTCCACTGAAATATCGCCGAGTCAATCAAGTGTGGACTTGCATAAACGCCTCCATCCGCACCCGTGTAGAGAATGCTATTGAGTCCGGCAGTGAATGTACCGGCAACGGTTGTTGTTGCTCCGACGTGCGTCGTCGCATTGAAATTCACAATCCTGTTCCCACCATTATGCCTGACGATAATAGTGTAAGTCTGCAATGGTTGATACGTAGTGGGGAAGCCGGTCACCGTGAGGGTGCCGGACGTACCGCCATGACAGGAGGATGCGCACCTCGATCTTCCGGGGGCACCTGAGTAGCCACCCGTGTATGAGTTGTGTGCGAAACCAATGGTCACGCAACAGACGAGCGCGAGAACCAGTTTTGTCATCATGTCTACAATCCTCTCCTTTCCACAATATTAAGATAGGATAAACGCTTAATCCAAGAGGCGTGCCAATCCACCACCGCTTCGATCTTGCCTCCATTTGCCGAAATTGTGCCAATTTAGGACTTATTTCTCCCATATCTGAGAAAATCGACAGTTGATATTTCAGAATTGAGAAGCGCAAGTTCAGCGATGTCGGGTCTGCGGCTGCCAGATTCCATTCCCGATGCCCAGGTCTAAGCGCCAAATGAGTCCCCTGTCCGCACATTTGAGTCGTTGACGACACGAATTGAATTCCATCGAACCACCTTGAGATTCAAACGGCTTTGAACCAGTTTTCTCGCGGCATATGCTTCCTTGCTTTTCCCTCAGCACTTGTGTAACATTCCATCGTATTCCCGCTCCGGTCAGAACCTTCCGGATCTGTTCTTCCCATTCAAGCCAAGTACCATAAGAGGAGATCCACATGAAAGGCAACGATAAAATCATCACAGTACTGAATGAACTCCTGGCAGACGAACTCAGCGCCATCAGCCAGTATATGGTCCACTCCGAAATGTGCGACAACTGGGGCTACGAGAAGCTCCACAAAGCCATCGAGAAACAAGCCGTTGACGAAATGCACCACGCTGAATGGCTGATCAAACGCATCATCTTCCTCGAGGGTGCACCTGTTGTCTCCAAACTCAATCCGATCAATATCGGCAAGACCGTTCTGGATATGGTATCGAATGACCAGGATGCAGAGTTGGCGGCCGTTCGTGCCTACAACAAGGCAATCGGTCTGGCACATGAAGTTGCCGATCAAGGAACGGTTGATTTATTGATTCAGATATTGAAGATGGAAGAGGGACACGTCGACTGGGCAGAAGTTCAACGAGATCAGATCGCGCAGATGGGTCTGCA
>DPLS01000360.1 GCA_003541875.1 Bacteroidota bacterium
CGGATGAATCTCGACGACCCGCCCCGGATCCGATTATGGCGGTGGGGCCCGATCACGTCGTGGCAGTCGTGAATGCTCGATTTCGGATTTGGGACAAGACTGGAAACGTCCTCAAGACCATTCAAGCTCGCCAATGGTTTGCCAGTACTTTGCCAGGATGGCAAGGTCTCATTTTCGACCCCAAGATCAAGTATGATCATTTTGCCAACCGATGGATCATTCTTTTTCTCACTGACAACGGAGACTCAGTTTCGCCTGGGGATATCTCATACTACTTGATCTCTGTTTCCGATGACCAGAACCCCGTGGGTACATGGTACAATTGGGCAGTCCCGGCAAGTACGCTTGGGGATTCAGCTCTTGTACAGTGGACCGACTATCCAGGATTGGGTTTTGACGACCAAGCAATATACATACAATCGAATCAGGCGTTCGGGTTGGTTGGGTTGCTATACGCCAAAGTGAGAATATTCGATAAGGCTCAACTCTATGCAAACACTGCTGGACCTGTTTCATGGACGGACTTTTGGGACCTCAGAGATCCTGACAACAGGGGGACTCAGGTGTTCAATGTTCAGCCTGCAGTTAGTTTTGGATCACCCGGCGTAGGCCTTCTTGTCAGTGCCTCGCCGTACAATCCAGGAACGTTCTTTACACTTTGGCGAATCGCTAGTCCCCTGACAAGCCCGACAATTTCTGCACTGAACATACCGGTGGTTCAATATAGGCCGGCGCCAAATGCCGGTCAGCTTGGCGGCGGTACTTCAATTGACCATGGTGATGGCTACCTCTTACCCAACGAGCCCGTATATCGGGACAGTTCTCTTTGGGTTACGCATCCGATAGCAAGTGGTACCGGTAATGCGTATGCAAGCTTGAGATACATTCGACTCAACCCATTCACAAACACGATCCGCGAAGACATCGCATTTGGGCGGGAGGGGTATTGGTACTTCTTTCCTGCCATAATGGTAGACCAGGACAAGAATCTCGTTCTCACTTTCAGTCGCTCTTCTACAACGGAATACGTTGGAGCCTATGTATCAGGCAGGCGCGACACAGACCCGCTCGGCCTTTCACCCAGCGTGCCATTGAAATACGGTGATGCGAATTACGTTAGGCTCGATCCGTCCGGTCGAAACCGATGGGGCGACTTCATGGGAATCGCCCTCGATCCAAGCGATGGTAATGCCGTTTGGGCATTCACGGAATATGCAGCCTCACCAGCAAATACATGGGGAACCTGGGTGGGAAAGGTAAAGATAGGACCAATCCCCGGTGCATTTGTCTATCTTGACCGCTCCTCGATCAATTACGCCAAGTTTGAAGTTGGCACAAACAGCGACACCGTGATGGTTTCTATGACGAACAACGGCCTTGATACGCTCAGGGTCTCAAACATCGCGCTGTCGACCTCGAACTTTGAGCTTCTCAATCCACCGGGTCTCCCATTGAGACTGGCAACGCTTCAAACAGTGATCTTTGGTGTTACCTTCACACCACACTCGCCAGGAAACCTCCTCGACTCAATCATGATCAGCAGCAATGATACTCTGAGCCCGCACGCAAAGATCGTTCTTTCGGGAACAGGCGTTCTGATTCGCCAGGCGCAGGCAGGAGTCATGTACGCAGCTTCCTCCGGCTCGCCTTCCGGACAATTTTTCAGAATCAATGTCGCAACGGGTACCACAACGCCGATTGCTCCTCTTGATATAAACGAGATTGATGGTCTTGCGATACGGCCGACAACCAAGGAACTCTACGGCACCATCGCCACCCCGAACGGCACGACAATCTGTCGCGTCAGCAGCTTATACGGGTCTACTCTTGCAGTCAGATTAATCCCGATTCCAAACATGCGTGCCATTGCATTCAGTCGTGGAGACACTCTCTTCGGTGCAACAACGTCAGGGACTATCTACCGAATTAGTCTTGCAACGGGCTCTGCGGATTCCATCGGCACCACGGCCGGTGTGGTGTATTCGAGTCTCTCGTTCAGTCCCACGTCTGGAATGCTCTGGGCTTCGGTACGCCCTAATCTCATAGGTAAGGATAGAATCTATAACGTCAACACCTCAACCGGTGTGGCAACACTCATAGGCAGCTGTGGTGGCGGGATCACACCGGCTATTGCATTCAATGCAATGGGCGTGCTCTACGGACTCAAAGGTACAGGAACGCAGATAGACACGTTGATCTCCATCGACACGCTCAACGCCTCGGGGACAAGAATCGGCTCTACCGGTGTCTCTGGTCTTCTGGCTCTTGCGATGAGGACAGACTCGATCGGTCCAAATGATGTTTGGCAGGTTGATGGGACATTGCCAGATGCGTTCCTGATGTATCAGAATTTTCCGAATCCCTGGAATCCCTCGACAACTCTTCGCTACAGTTTGCCACATGCATCATTCGTCACGCTCACAGTCTTCAACACACTCGGGCAACAAGTATCCCAACTTGTGAACGAGCAGCAGCAAGCAGTCTATCATGACGTTGTGTTTCGTGGTGATGGGTTGGCGAGCGGTGTGTATCTTTATCGGCTGAGAGCCGGCGACTTCATCGCAACCAGAAAGCTACTGTTTCTCAAGTAGTCCCCGC
>DPLS01000036.1:0-6678 GCA_003541875.1 Bacteroidota bacterium
TAAGCCGGGCTGACAATGGCTGATGCATTATCATTGATTGTCGTTGCGGCGGTTCTCATCCTTGTCATTGGAATATTTGTGCGCATCAGCCTGCGGCTCAGACGTGGCGGCGGAAGTCTTACCACCATGGTGCTGGGCGCGATCGACGAATTCCTCACCACAGAAAGAAGCAAAGCTGCCGAGACAATCGTGAACGAGAATGCCGGCAAGAAATTCGAGGAGCAGAGCAGTGACGAACCAAAGTGAACCAGAGCTTACAGGAAGTGGAATCGATAAGATGAGAGAATCTCGCATTCCATGGTGGAAAGGCGCACGCGGCGAGTGGTACGTTGTTGCCCAGGTTGCGTTGATTGTGCTTGTGTTCTTTGGTCCGCGCACAATGTCGGGCTTGCCAGATTGGACATCCCCATATGAGCAGTTTGGCTCAATTGTTGGCGGTGTCTTGCTTGTGCTTGGTGGTTTGTTATTCTTGAGTGGGATATTCAGGTTGGGATCGAATCTCACTCCACTTCCATTTCCCAAAGAACACGTGACGCTGGTCGACACTGGGCCGTACAGGCTCGTGCGTCATCCGATCTACGGCGGAGGGATTCTACTTGCCTATGGCTGGGCATTCTCGGTTCATGGATGGCTCACCATCGCAGACGCGACAATCATAGTGGTTTTTCTCGATGTCAAGTCGCGTCGTGAAGAGGAATGGTTGAAGGAAAAGATCCCGGAGTATGCTGCCTACCAGCGGCGCGTACGAAAACTGATCCCGTTCATGTATTGATTCTCTGTCTCGTCTCCACACCATCCTATCCTCGGTGGAGTAGGGCTAGCTCTTCTGATTCTCGGTCAGCTCCAACAGAGCCGCGTGCTCTCCGAGCACTCACTCTACTCTGAGCTGTATCCCAACGGCACTTCGGTCTTCAGCTCATACTTTCGGGCCAGAATTGCCTGATGCAATTCCCGCGAGAGGACGAACTTGGCATACATTTTCCCGAATGACGCGGTGCCGATCCTGATATCGGCAATGTCCTGCTGGTCGGGTGTCACGATAATGTGGATCGGCTCATCCTGCTGGAACGTAATGCCATGGTTGCGGAACGCGCTGAGGATGCGCAGCTTCAATCCCCGGTCCTGCACGGACCACATGGGGAAGAAGGGAGTGTACACCGTATCGCCCGCGTTCAACGTATTGAATATCCGGCTGAGTGACTGGAACTCCTCGATGAGTGCATTCAGCGAATCCTGTCGCTGACTATTGCTCTGCGCGTTGGCGGAATAGGGGGGAGAGGAAAGCGCAATAACGGACGCCACGAGCAAGTACATACCAGTGTGTTTCATGACTTGTTCTCCTCCCTACAAGCTAAACGTGATAGGGATATTCAGTGTTATGAAGTGGGTTGGCTCCCAGTATTCGTGCAGACGAAACACCGGCGCTCCTGCACGTACCTCAAGCCGCATGCGATTCGGTATAAGTTCGAGCCACGCATCGCCGAGGATCCATTTGTTGTAGTACTGTAACGATGCGCCAAACCTCTCAGCGGACTGTTGGTTCACATAATCGAGCTTGATGTATGGGCTGACGAATGTGGTTGGCGGTACGGTCGTCTCCACCGATGTCGGCGGGGACGCATGGTACGGGTACAAGCCATCGTGACCAATCTGATGAACGCCAGCGCCGATCTTGTAACGCAGCATATGCCCGTCCGCCTTGTCGCTGATGACATTGGAGTACCAGGCCTGCACCATGTTGCGAATGGTGGTAATGCTGTCGGGATTCGCGTATGTTCCATCGACATCTGTCCGCCGCAATCCAAAGATGAATGACCCGCCAAAGTTTACAAAGTCAAACTCGCCGGTCAGGCCGTACGTGCCGTCCAGGCGTCGAGGTGTCCAGAAGTTCTGCAGCCCTTTGCCGGGTGTGAGCCCGCCTGCGAACGGGATATGGACGCCGACCTTCGCCCGCTTGTAGATGACAAGGAAGGCAAGGTTGCCCGAACTCCAGAATGGATAGCCCATGTCGTCATCGCCAATTCGTACTTCAGCACCCCACCTGTTGCCAGCGATGATGTTCGCCTTGTCGATCAGACGCAGCGACACGATGGTCACGCTGTCGTGGTTGACGCCATCGATCATGTATCTGTTGAACAACGTGTAGATGGTATCGCCTCTGGATCGTTGGCGGAGCGTGAAATTGTTCTTGATCGAGAAGTCGTTGTCGATCAGCTCGATCTCCTGGCCAAACTTCCAGCTTGCAACAAGACGGTCGTAGAGTTCTCGTTCCGGTTTTGCGTTGAGGAGGCTGCGGAGTTGCCTCCCCTTGAGAATGTTCTTCCCTGAGTACAGCGCCACGATGTCGTTGTTGGGTGGAGGAGTGGCCAGGACGTAGAATGGCGCCTTCCCTTCAATTTCGCCACCGAATAGCGTGGAGTCCTGCGTCATCCGCGTGTACACCCAACGGAGCGTATCCTCAAGGTCTGGAAACCCGATCCACCATGCGCGCATGTGGGTGAAGTCGAAATCCTTCCGATCTACTTTGTCCAGCACGTTATATAGTTGATCGATCTCCATGCGGAGGACGCGGAGAGAGTCCACGGGACGGCTGGACTTCTGTGCAAGCATCTCTGGAGCGAGCACGCTGCACGATATGACTACTGCCACAGCAAGCGCAACGATGAAGGGGGATTTCATTCCATTTTCTCCAACTGTAATCACTTACCTCACCACGACCGTTCGTGCGGGAGTTCTGGACGGACCGCCAATGCCGAGTGCGGTCACAGTGAGCTCCACCTGACTCTGTTTGATGTTCGTGACATCCTTGATTCTGATGCTGAATATCTTGCCGCGTACCGGCGGACTCATGACAGCTTTCACGCCCTGCGGCTGCACGATATTGAAGTTGACATTGACATCACCGCCATCCACATCTTCACAGGAGAATGTGATGAGGTGATCGTTTCCTTCGTGTGATTCCCCTTGCCACTTAATCTGAGGTGGGGGAGGATCTTTCACGGGAATTTCAATCTCTTTCAGCGTGTTGCTCGTGCGGCCCACCGCCCTGAACGTGAGAGTCTTCCAGGATGGATCCGGCTTCAACTCATACGGGAACTGGTTGGGCGAGACGGTCGCCTTCACATCGGTCTTGTTGGCGATAACCTGAATCGTGTACTCACTCGGACTTAGCCCACCAAGCGTGCTCTCGAACTTGTAGTTCACCCGGTTGTATGCCGTTGGCCGCGGATCGGGTTGCCACCGCGGAGGACCGACGTCGATGGAGAATCGAGCATCGGCCGCGTCGAGACTTCCGAGGTCGCGGTTGGCGTTCGCCTTCACGACCACCTTCGTTGTGCCCGACATCGGCTCAGCCCAACTCAACTGGATTCTTCCGACATCTTTCGTGATCCTGAAGCGTTGATCAGAGCAGGAGAACGTCACCAAATCTGGTGCGGGCCCACCGACGTAGATTGTTTTTGAGTACGGGACGCCAAGAATCCATTTGTCTTCACTGGGCGGCTCGATATTCAGGGTAAGTGCGGGATGGGAGATGTTGCTTCCTTCCACTTTCACCACGAAGTTGACCGGCTCGCTCTTCAGCGAAACCTTGTCACCCGACAGCCGATGGATTGCATCCCGGACTGCATCAGGAATGTCCGTTGGTATTTCCCGCTCAACGGAGGCTGTGGCCCGAAAATTATAGATACCCTTCTCGTTGATTTTCCCTTCGAGCATTGCGTTCCCGGTTGCGTCCAATTTCGGCTTGGTATCAATTCCCGAAGGAGGTCTCGGATCGAGAGACGCGATTGCATACCGGATATTGCTCATCTCCATTGGGGTCGAGAGTCCGGCAACGGTAATTGCGGCGCGTCCGTTTTCTTTTGCCGTCCAGACCACTGTGTCACGTGCCGAAAGCACGGGCGCTGAGGTAATTGTCTTCAGGAGCAAGCTCACCATTTCTTCCTGGGCTTCGTCGCGTTCCGTGATCACATCCAGCAAGCTCACGATTGCCACGAGGTATAGGATAAAGTAGAACGATGTTTTTTGTCTCATCGCGTCACACTCTCACTTGGCGGTCGCTAGTGTTTCCCATTGTTGGGGACACTCAACTCTTGTTCGATCCGTCTATCGGCCTCGGCCCGAATCAGGCCGGTGAAGATCTGTTGCACCTTCATCTGTACGATGTTGTCGACTTCATTCTTGAGCAGTATCGTGATCTGCTCGTCGATGCGTGTGAGTGAACCTGCCTGCTGCTGGACGGCGTTGGTGTTGGTAGTGAGTGCCTCCAGAATCTCCTCCTGCTGATCGGCCCGCGTTTCACTTTCCTTCTGCATGGCGGCATTAATTGCCTGTTGCTGTTGCGCTCTGCTTTCCGTTTCCTTTCGAAGGGCGATGGCGATGTCCTTCTGTCCGGCAAGGAGTTCGTTGCGCAGGACGGAAACCACTTCCTTCTGCGTACTCAGCAGGTCATTCCGCAGCACGTTGAGAATCTCGTTTTCTCCCTGGAGAACATTGTTGCGGAGGAGAGAGAGGATTTCCTTTTCTCCGTCAAGGAGCTTGCTGCTTGTTGAGGGTTGGCCGCCCCCTTTCTCTTCAGGGGTGAAGTAATAGACCGCGGCGATCATCAATAGCAGGCAGGCTTCGAGGCACAAGCCACTGATGACGACCCACGAGGGAATTGCTCTGCCGTAGACCGATCGCAATCCGATGATGACAACGAGCGCGGCTGCGCCTCCGTACGCAAATCCTTGAATCCTGTTCGCGTACTTTACGATGCCGCGTTCTTCACCATGGGTTGGTAGTGAAGTGACTGGCGTTGGGCGTACCGATGCAGCCCCCGTTGCGTGTTCCATCAGATTGTCTCCCCTTATTCGTATGCTACCAATCAGCAAATGCCGGGCCTTGAAAAAGGCCTGGGCAATATAGCGTGCCTTGACGCAAAACGGAAGGACATTTGTTGTTTCGCAACGTGACCGTTACCTCACCGGATGATGATGAGAGTAAAATGTTCTGTGCGCCGTGAAGAAATTACCGGAAGTCCCGCAGATTGGTGACATTGCGGAGCGGCCCAGAAAGCTGAGAACGTGTGAGACCTTCTCTTTTCAGTACTGAATTCATGAACAGGCAGCGGCGCGCAGGACCTGAGAAGCTCAGTCTTGCAAGTTGTCGTTTGTAAGTGTGCTGGGCTATCCGGAGTACCATACGCGGTCCGGTTTCATTGTAGCATCGCAGCGGGGGTTCTCCTGTTAAAGGCCGGGAGTTCTCGACGAGGCGTTCATTCTCCGCTCACGCCAGACAAATCTCCGAGCACTTTGTTCACTATCGGTCTGAGTTTGACGCTGCGATGTGATAGGATCTCAGGCGACAGCATTCATGAAGGAGAGACTTGATATTGTGATTGGTTTCCGTTGCATTTTTCCAAGCTTCGTCCAGTTGATTTTGTTGCACGTTCAGCGTAGCTTTGAATCACCTATCTTTGTACCCGAACAAGGCTGACACGCACACAACCATGAAAACACGATCCGTAATCGCAATATCCATTCTGCTTTCCCTTGCCCCTCGTCTTCGCGCCCAACCGTGGATCGACGGACTTCCTTCGAATGGAGGAGCGAACTTCTACGATATTCAGCGCTCATTTAATCAATATTGGGAGGGGAAGGACCACAAAGAAAAGGGGAAGGGATGGAAACCGTTCAAGCGATGGGAGTGGTTCTGGGAGCCAAGGGTGTATCCGAGGGGAGAATTTCCCAACCCGATGCAACTGTACAACGAGTACGAGAAGGTCGCGACAGTCCGCGGCAAAACCTCCACCGTCAACGGTGGCAACTGGACAGAACTCGGGCCATCGTCATCATCAGGCGGATATCACGGTGTGGGACGAATCAATTGCGTCAGACCGGATCCGACCAACCCCACCATCCTTTGGGCCGGATCTCCGGCAGGAGGTCTGTGGAAATCAACCAATAGTGGAACCACATGGTCCACGCTGACCGATGAACTCCCGACACTCGGCGTCACAGACATTGCTATCGATCCGACAAACACGAGCATCATGTACATCGGGACCGGCGATGGCGATGCCGGAGACACGTATGGCGTCGGAGTGTTGAAGTCAACGAACGGGGGGATAACCTGGAATACGACGGGTTTGAACTGGACAACATCACAAGGGCGAACAATCAGCAGACTTGTGATGCATCCCAGCAATCCGAGCATCCTTCTTGCGGCTGGAAGCGGTATCTACATGACAACAAACGGCGGGACGACTTGGACGCAGACTCAATCAAGCACGCACAAGGACCTGGAGTTCAAGCCGGGCAATCCAAGCATCGTCTATGCTTCCACGTCAACGGGCGGGATTCGTCGTTCAACAGACGGAGGCAACACGTGGACGACACTTTCCAGCGGACTGCCAACATCGGGTGTTGGAAGAGTCGCACTTGGGGTATCGCCTGCAAACGCCGAATATGTGTACGCACTCTTTGCAAACAACTCGAACTCCGGGTTTTATGGTCTGTACCGATCGACAGACAGCGGTGTGTCGTGGAGCCTCATGTCAAGTACTCCAAACCTTCTGGGTTGGAATAGTGATGGATCAGATGCTGGCGGTCAAGGATGGTACGATCTTGCCATTGCCGTTTCGCAGACTGACGCGAACACAATCTACACCGGCGGCGTGAACAATTGGAAGTCCAC
>DPLS01000036.1:7026-8660 GCA_003541875.1 Bacteroidota bacterium
ACGAACACACTCTATGCGGGGAATGACGGTGGAGTGTACAGAACTACAAACGGCGGCTCAACCTGGAGTTGGATCGGGAACGGCGTCAAGACCACCCAATTCTATAAACTCGGAATATCAGCGACTGACGCAAGTCGCATCATTGGGGGTTCACAGGACAACGGTACGAAGTATCTGAATGGAAGCACTTGGAGTGATGTGATTGGCGGCGATGGGATGGACTGCCTGATTGACTATTCCAACGCGAACATCATGTACGGTACACTGTACTACGGTGACATCTACAAATCCGTGAACGGCGGTAGCTCCTTTTCATACATAAGTTCTGCGGTGAGCGAAACAGGCGGCTGGGTCACGCCGTTCGTTCAGCATCCAACAAGTCCGAACACGATCATTGCCGGCTATGTGAACGTCTGGAAAACGACGAACGCAGGGACGAACTGGGCGCAGATTAGCAGCCTGGGAACAACGGGAACCCTCGACGTTGTTGCCGTCGCGCCATCAAATTCTCAGGTCATCTACATAGGCGATGGCGGGACCCTCCGAAGAACTACTGACGGCGGTACAACTTGGTCGAGCATCACGACTCCTTCGGGCGCGGGCTCAATTACCTCGATTGCCATCATTCCTTCGAATGCTGACATCCTCTGGGTGACGTCTTCGGGCTTCACGGCAGGGAGCAAGGTCTGGAAATCGAGCAATGGTGGCACAAGCTGGACGAATATCTCCGGAACTCTCCCAAACGTCCCGACAAATACGATAGTGTATGAAAACGGCTCGCAGGATCGACTCTATGTCGGTAACGATATCGGTGTGTACTATCGGGATTTGAACACAAGTGACTGGCAGGATTTCAATACCGGTTTGCCCAATGTGGTCATTAGTGATCTCGACATTCAGTACAGCTCGGGGAAACTCAGAGCTGCAACCTACGGCCGCGGCGTATGGGAATCTCCCCTGGCTGCGAATGGGGCTGCATTGCTCACATCGACACCCGATTCCATTAACGCTGCCCTCGCACAGGGCGACAGCACGACACGGACAATCACGATCATCAACAACGGAACTGCTGCGCTGAACTGGAGCATCCAGACCAGCGGAGTCGCCACTGTTGTCCCGGCAAAGGTGGGATCTCTCATGGCAAAGGGTGAGCCGGATGTGCGCGTTGGTCCCCCGGCACTGGATGGATTTGGTGGCCCTGATGTGTTCGGGTATCGATGGGTTGATAGTGATGAGCCCGGAGGCCCGACATACTCATGGGTTGACATCAGTGGAGTCGGGACGGCGATCGCGACCGGGCAATGGATTCCGTCCGGCACGTGGAGCGGGACGGATGACGGCTATTTTCCCGTGCTCCTTCCGTTTCCGTTCAGCTACTATGGCATCACGTATGACACGGTGTTCATCAGCACGAATGGGAATATCAGGCTGGTTCGGCCGGCCGCAGTCGACTATTCCAATGGGTCCATTCCAACAAACGACGATGTGAACAACGTCCTGGCTGCTTTCTGGGACGATATGAACCTCACCTCAAGCGGAACGGTCTACTTCTACAACGATGCTGCAAACTCCAGGTTCATCATCCAATATACCAATGTGCCGCCGTGGAGCGGCACGGGCACGTACACGTTCGA
>DPLS01000110.1 GCA_003541875.1 Bacteroidota bacterium
CCCCCCTGCCATTGTACCTTATCTGCACCTTGCCTCGCGGTTTGGACCCACAAGGGTACAGAGAGGAAGAAGTACAGTTCGGAAGGGAGAGAATGCGAAGGCCCGCCTGAGGCGGGACTTCGCATGAGGGACTACTTCATCTCCTTCGTCGGCTCGGATTTCTTGCCATGTTCGGCTTTCATCTTGTCCCATTTTGTTTGCTGTTCTGGGGTAAGGACCGCGCGCATCTTACCACGGGCGTCATCCTTGATTGCTTGCAGTTTTGGCTCGACCTCCTTGTACACTGCTTGTGTCTTTTCCATCCGCTCCGTAATGATGGTCTTCATCTGGGCCTTCTGGTCCGGTGTCAGTTTCAGCTCTTCGGCAATCTTCGCCAGTTCCGCCTTCGCCTTTTCTGCCACTTCGGCTTTCATCTTTTCCTTGTCCGGCTGTGGGGTGGCTGTCTGGGCTACCGCGCTCTGGAGGCAGAGCCCGAAGACGATGGCAAGAGCAATAAACAGATTCTTCATAGGTAAATCTCCTGCTATATGTGGTATGGGAGAACGGTGAGTTACACATGTAAGATACTTCCGATCGCTTTTGGTGTCAATAGACCAAAGGATCGAGAAAGGAGTTAACCCATTGTGCTGAGCGATGCGCGTCTGATAAACTCCGAGATGCTCAATGCGCTCTTTGGGGGCTGGTTTCTGTTGCTGGTGGACAGTATCCTCTCAGCCTTGGACGGGATCGACCCCCAGTTGCCGCCACAAGAGCAGGTGGCAAGGGGAGTCGAGAACAATGTCCGTTGGACGGTACGTACTATCCTCGAATCACCTGAAGGCCGGATGCGTCTGGCCGAAGGACGCATGAAGTGCGCCGGCGCCATATACGAAATCGAAACCGGCCGGGTGCGGGTCCTGGATGCAGATGCCAATTCCCGCAAGCCCAACAGATAATTCCTCAAACAATGACATTGAAGATGGACGAACGCTTCACTGTGCGATTGGTCCGACGTCGCTCTATCTGATGTGAGGAGATGTGGAACGAGGGGAGGAACACTTCAGCCTGGATTGGGGGTTCGTTAGAGTTGCGATAGGGGAGAGCAGTCCCTTTGTCAGCAGGATGACGATGTACGCAGAAGGATTATTGTCGGAAAGCGATACGACTACTTCTGGACCTTCTCCACGAGTTTCGGGATCAGTTCTTGAGCGATCCTGTTGGCAGCGCTGCTGAACGCTTTGTATGCGGCTTTCTCGTAAGTATCACTTCCTTCCTTCATGTCTTCCACCGAACTCTTGAAGATCTCCTGTCCCGTCTCCATATCCAGCACGGAAACTGTGGCGCTAACATATGCAAATGCAAGCCCCTGCATCTCAGCCCCTTTGCGCGCATCCGCTTTGATACTCACCGTGAGCGCGGCTTTTGAAACATCGACGACGAAGGCAAACCCCTTCTCTCCAAGCTGCGATTTCAACACCGGCTCAATCCGATTCTGCTGGAGTTTCTTGCCGAACATGGATTCATCGGCATCAACGACAACATCGACACCGGAAACATTCAGGACAAACTTGATGGTGGAGATGGGAATGCTGCTCATCACGGTCTGAACGACAGGGGAGACGCTGTCACCGCCAAAGAGATCGTGGAGATTGATTCTCCCTTCGATCATCTGGATTCTCTCCGATGCGGTGATTTTGTGTACCTCGCATCGTGCGATGCCGTTCTTGTCTGTTAGTGCGTGCTCTACGAGATTGCCCGAACCGCGAATGAACTTGAACGTCAGCGGAAGCCGCTCCACCGGAAGGGTTTTTGGGGCTTCAACGGTCGCAGTGAGTTCCAGGGGAGGTTTGAGAGGTCGCCCGATCGTTGCATCACGTTTCGGCGCCATCGCAGTGAGCACTATGCGGCCAACCAAGGACTGCAGGGAAGTATAGATTTCATTGACGAGGAGAACGCGTCTACCTTCATACGATGCCTCTAGGGGTTCTGCAAGATATTTCTCAATGGGTCCGAACGCTTGAGCGTAGAGACCTATCGCCCGGGTAAAGTCTCCGGTCTTCTCGTTCGATCGGCCTTTTGAAAACAAATCAAGTGACATGGCGATGGCATTGGCCATCCTGTCGGCGCGTCGTGATTCGTAATCAGCCTTTGAAAGTCTGAAATACACCCAGTACTCATCGCCGTCCTCATACGTGTCGACAAGTTGTACCCCTTCAAGCTCAGCCTTGGCCGAGGTACGGATTTGAGACTGGAACTCCTCTCCCAACTTTTCATTGGACTCAAACACCTTTCGCAGCACATCGCTGGAGATCGACACCGTGATTTGAGAAGCGATATCGTTCAATGCAATGTTCTTCGCAACCTCAGTGTACTCGGCGGACGGGCCATGCTTCTGCGTCATTCCGATGCCAACGTAGACACTAGGGATGATGGGGCGCTTCTCAACCCAATCGGGCCTTCCACAGTGGGAAAGCGAAGAGAAGATCGCCGAAATGAAGCACAGAGAATATGTCGCTCTCGAGAATATTGTGCTACGCATGACTACAGCTCCGTGTACGTGTGAGGTCAGAGTCAAACATCTCCGGAACAAGCCACTACTTCATTGACAACTTGTATGAGCCAAAGCGCTCACTCATTCGAGCCCCGGGAGATTTTGTCTTGAAATGCTTGTTGGCGAACGTTGTCATCTCCTTGTATCGAGTCATTGCATCGTTTGGCAGCATGTAGTTCACATCGACAATATCGGGTTGCTCTTTCGGGATGCGGGCAACCTGATCGCATACTCTTACAAGACCGAATGGGTCATATCCCGCGTTCGCCAAAAGGATGATTCCAACCTTGTCAGCTTCGAGCTCGTACGAAAGGAGTCGCGGGTGGACAATCTTTTCATACGTCTGGTCCACCAGATCTTCCATCTCTTTTTCGTCTTCAGTCATGCCGCCTACTTCTTCGTCGAGTTCAGCAAACGCTTCATCGGATTTGATGTTGGCAATGCGTTTGCTCATCTCCTGCATCCCATGTCGTCGATACACGTGGGCAATTTCGTGAGCGATCATCCCCGCGAGATCTGCTTCGTCCCTGCATTGTGCAATCGCTCCGAGCGTCACGAAAATATATCCGCCCGGCACAGAAAAGGCGTTGACTGTTCCTTCGTTCAGCACAAAGACCGTGAGATCCCAGTCGTAGAATGGGCCACTCGCTGCAATCGTCGCGCAGATCATGTTCACATAGCGGTGCAACGGTTTGTTGTCCACAACCCCTTTTTGTATCAGGCGCGCAGCGATTCCGGTACCGATTTCCAGTTCGGGCAACGTCGTGTAGTACTCGGGGTTTGAAAGATCAAGATCGTCGAGCGCGAGTATGCCTTTGTTGGCCGAGGGAAACTGGCGAACATCCCTGGCAAAGGTGGCGAGGTCTGCCGCGGAGAAGTCTTTCTCAGAGTACT
>DPLS01000371.1 GCA_003541875.1 Bacteroidota bacterium
TGTCGCTCAACGTCGCTTCCACGCGACTGATACTTGGGGAGGGATATGCGGGGGAAGTTATTAATGCGTTCGGCTCGTTTGTCGTGAGCGGGAATTATGTCGTCGGTTTCATCATCTTCCTTATCCTTGTGTTGATTCAGTTCATCGTGATTGTGAAAGGTGCCGGACGAATCGCGGAAGTGGCCGCACGGTTCACATTGGATGCCATGCCCGGCAAGCAAATGGCTATCGATGCGGATATGAATGCGGGTCTGATTACAGAAATGGAAGCCCGTGAGCGTCGGGCGATGATTGCGCGGGAAGCCGAGTTCTACGGATCCATGGATGGCGCAAGCAAGTTTGTGAAAGGGGACGCTATTGCCGGGCTTCTCATCAATATCGTCAACATCCTGGGCGGATTTATTATCGGCGTCGCGCAGAAAGGGATATCGTTCTCCGATGCGTTACGAACCTACACCTTGCTCACGGTTGGGGATGGCCTGGTCACACAGATTCCGGCGTTGATTGTCGCAACTGCTGCCGGTATGGTGGTAACACGCAGCGCTTCCGGAAGCCCGCTTGATGTGGAAGTGCGAACGCAGTTGTTCGGTCGCCCCAAGGCGTTACTGATCACGTCGGGAACGTTGCTTCTCTTTGCCATCGTTCCCGGTCTGCCCGCGATCCCCTTTCTTGTGCTTTCGGGACTCGCTGGTGGTGTGGGGTATGTTCGATTGCGCGACAAGAAGGGAACGAGTGCACCGGCGCCGCCAAAGCCAGCGGATGAGGCGTCCAAAGAGGAACGCATCGAGGATTATCTTCAGGTCGATCCGTTGGAACTGGAGATAGGGTACGGCCTCATCGCGTTAGTCGACGAAACACATGGTGGCGATCTGTTTGCGAGGATCAACAGTGTCAGGAAGCAGATGGCCCTCGATCTCGGCATCATCATTCCTCCTGTCAGGGTGCGTGATAACCTGCAGCTCGATCCCAACGAATACATCATCAAGGTGCGTGGAAACGTCGTTGCATCGGACAGATTGGTGATGGACAGATTCCTGGCAATGAATTCAGGGTACGCCGTGGAGACATTGAAGGGCATTGAGACGAGAGATCCTGCGTTCGGGCTGCCGGCAGTGTGGGTTACGGAACACGAACGACCGCACGCTGAATTATCCGGCTATACCATTGTGGAACCCTCGTCCGTGATCTCGACGCATCTGCAGGAAATCATCCGACGCAATGCGGACAAGATCCTGGGGCGTCAGGATGCGAAGAAGCTGATCGAGAATCTCAAAAAGGAATCGCCTGCCGTTGTCGAGGAATTGACGCCAGAATCGCTGCCAATGGGTACGATTCAGAAGGTGTTGCAGAATCTCCTGCGTGAAGGCATTCCAGTCCGTGACCTTGGAGTGATCCTAGAAGCCCTTGTTGACTATGCGAGGGTCACCAAGAATGTTGATGTACTCACGGAGTACGTGCGCCATTCACTTTCAGAGACCATTGCACGTTTGCACAAGGACTCGAACGGCATCATCCATGCAATCGCAATGGACCCGGAATTGGAGCGCGTGTTGACGAGTGCATTGCAGCAACAGCGCGAGAGCGGGCCGAGTCTCGGGCTCTCTCCGTCGATCATAAAGTCAATCCATGAGAGCCTGACGGCGAACATCGACGCTGCAAGTGCATCGGGAGTTGGGCAGGTGGTGTTGTGTGCCGCGACTGTACGGCCATATTTCTACCGGCTCATCCATACTTCGTTCCCGAACGTGGTCGTGCTCTCGTTCACCGAGCTCCCGCCTGAGACTGAAATTGAATTCATCGGAAAATTGGAGGTAGGTAATGCGGATTAAGAAGTTTGTTGGGGCAACGCTTCAGGATGTGACGGGCCAGATGAAAACTGAATTGGGTTCCGATGCCATCATCCTGAACACCCGCAAGGTGCACAAAGGCGGGATACTCAATTTTGTGGGGAAGGAGATGTTTGAAATCACTGCGGCAGTGGACGCCGCCGGCAAGGCGACAACAAATACGTACGCAGTGATTCGAGAGGGCTCGGTCGTCAATTCCCATGCCCGGCAGAGTGAGTCCGGCAAGGGGTCCCCAAGTCGATTGACCGCGGGAGAGAATGCCTTTGAAGGGTTGGCAAACGTTGCGCAGGAGTTTGAGCAGCGTAACCGAAAGGGTGCCTCGGGCTCCAACTCCCAAAGACGCGTGAACGATATGGAGAGTTTTCAGGAGTTGAAGGGTGAAGTCGAAGAAATGAAGACGACCCTTCGGGAGATTGCAGGACACCTCAAATATTCAAACATGCCGTCGCTCCCCGATCCATTGAAGCAGGCATATATCACACTTGTGGAACAGGACGTCGACGAGCAGATTGCCTCCGATCTTGTACAGTCAGCCTATCTCAAGCTTGGGGAGAACGTTCTTGACAATGAGGGTGCTGTTGAGCGATACCTGCTCGAGACACTAGCAAGCATGTTCAGGGTAGTCGACACAGAGTCCGTAAGGCCGGTGGGCAAGAAAATCGTTGCGCTCGTGGGGCCAACAGGGGTGGGCAAGACAACGACCATTGCCAAGCTCGCTGCGCAACGCAAGCTAACAGATGGCCTTTCTGTAGCGCTCATTTCTGCCGACACCTATCGCATCGGCGCGATCGAACAGCTCCAGACATTTGCAGCGATTGCAGACATCCCGATGGAGGTCGTGTATGCACCCTGTGAAACGGCAGACGCGTTGAAGAAGTTCAAGGACAAGGACGTCATCTACATTGACACGGTGGGAAGGAGCCACTACAGGAAGAAGGAGATCGAAGAGGTGGCAGGGTTTGTCAATAGTGCAGACCCCGATGAGGTTCATCTGGTCCTGAGTGCCTCCACGCAAACGCGTACCCTGCTGGAAATGGTAGAGCGATTCAGTGTGTTGAAGCCAAACAGGTTCGTTGTCACAAAAACAGATGAGGCGGCCTCGTTTGGATCCTTGCTGGGTCTGATGAAGCAGTATCCGGTTCCTTTTTCATTTGTCACGACGGGTCAGGCTGTTCCAGATGATATCGTTGCCGCTCGAGCGGCCGACCTTGCGATGATGGTGTACAGGGGAGTGATCCCTCATGCTTGAGAGTCGCACAATGAATGATCAAGCGACCGGTCTGCGGCAGATTGCGGCGAGAAGCTTTGCAACGCGTCCGCATGTGTATCCTCACGTCATCACCATTACCAGTGGAAAAGGCGGAGTGGGCAAGAGTACGATCGCCCTCAATCTCTCGCTTGCCTTGTGCGCGTTCGGCAAGAAAGTTCGCCTTGTAGATGGGGCTACCA
>DPLS01000046.1 GCA_003541875.1 Bacteroidota bacterium
GCAGCGTCATGAACATGCCGCCGATGCCGCCCGCGGTGGCGCCGAGGCCGACCACGGAGCCCGCTGCTCGTCTCGGAAACATATCAGAGACTGTAGTGAACAGGTTGGCCGACCATGCCTGATGTGCAGCACCCGCTAGCCCGATCAGCAGCACGGCAGTCCAATCACCCACTGTTGTCACAAGGTAGATCGGCAGCACCAGCAACGCGAAGATAAACATTCCCGTTTTGCGGGCACGCGTTACCGTCCAGCCTGATTTCGTGAGGTATCCTGTCACCCAACCGCCGATAATACTTAGTACTGTAACTATGAAATAGATCGTTACAAGGTGAACCCAGCTCTTCTTGATATCCAGACCGCGGGTTTGTTTGAAGAAGTCAGGAAGCCAGATAAGGAAGAACCACCAGATAGGATCAGTAAGAAACTTCGCAGTAATGAACGACCAGGTTTGCCGATAACCGAGGAGACTGAGCCATGGGACTTTTTCGGTGCTCATGCTCTCAGCGTCGCTCCTGATGTGGGAAAGTTCCGAAGGTTTTAGTCCCTTTATCTTCTCTGGTACGTTGTAAAACGGCATCCAGAGGAAGAGCCAGAGGAAGCCGGCGAGGCCTGCCGCGATGAACGCAGCTTGCCAACCCCACGTGAACGCAATCCACGGTACAACGGCGGGCGCGATAATGGCACCGACATTCGTGCCGGAATTGAATATGCTCGTTGCAAGCGCACGCTCCTTCTTGGGGAACCACAACGCCACCGCCTTGATGGCCGAGGGAAAGTTGCCACCTTCACCAAGCCCCAACGCAACACGGGCAATGACGAAGCCACCCACACTCGCAACCAACGCATGACCAAGCGCCGCAAGACTCCAAGCGGCAATGGAGACGGCGTATCCTATTTTCGTCCCGTAGCGGTCGATGAACCATCCGAAGGCCAACAGCCCCACTGCATAGGCTGCCTGAAATGCTGCGTTGACGTAACCGAATTCTTCGTTTGTCCACTTCAACTGATCGTCCAAGATCGGTTTAAGCAACGAGAGAATCTGCCGATCGATATAGTTGACCGTGGTTGCAAAGAACAACAGCCCGCAGATCACCCACCGGTACGAGCCGATGCTCCCAACGCTGACTGGTTCCACGACAGAATTCCCAACCGGTTCTTGTTTTGCCATCAAAATGGTCCTCTTTCTTTTGAATGAATTGCCTAAGCCAGCGTTCTCATCGCAACCCAATCCATATCATCGAATGCCTGGTTCTCGCCTCCCATTGCCCAGATGAATGAATAGTTGCGGGTCGCCACACCGGAGTGAATCGACCAGCTCGGCGAGATGACAGCCTGTCCATTGCGCACAACGAGGTGCTTGGTTTCTGTCGGCTCACCGAGGATGTGGAACAACACGGTGTCCTCTTTCAGATTGAAGTACATATAGATCTCGGAGCGGCGTTGATGGGTATGGACGGGCATCGTGTTCCATACACTCCCCTCCTCCAACTCCGTCAGACCCATCACCAACTGACAACTCTTTGTGCCGTTCGGGTGGATATACTTGTTGATTGTCCTCTTGTTTGCATCTTGCGCGGTACCCAGCTTAGCCTTCTCGGCTTGATCGAATTTTGTGTGGACTGTCGGGAGAGTAGCGTGCGCGGGAAAACTCACAAAATAGAACTTGGCAGGCGCTTCTGAAGCAGCACTGTGAAATTCCACTTCCTTTGTCCCCTTGCCAATATACAGTCCGTCTTTGTGTTCCATTGTGAACTCTTTGCCATCGGCTTTGACACTCCCAGTACCGCCGATGTTTATGATACCGATCTCGCGTCGCTCCAGAAAATAGTCGGCTGCCATTTCCTTTTTCGTCGCCAGCAGTTTGAGACTCCCTTTCGCCGGAACACACGAACCGGTGATTGAACGGTCGACATCCGAATACACCATAGGCACTGTATCCGGAGCAAACAACGAGTCAATCAGAAAGTAACTGCGCAGCTCTTCTGTGGTCATCCTGCGATAGGCCACAGGATCGGGCGAATATCTCACTTCCATACTGCTCTCCTCTCGTTCTGCTATTTCTGGACCGCCAATTTGATTCTCAAAGGCTGTTGCAGCCTCTGGCAATAACTCTCAAGATAGGCATTCCATTCGTCGGAACCGGCAAAGTCCCCGCTCCTCGTCCAGCCAGCACCAGCATAATATGTGAAAGTCTCACCTACTTTTGCGCGTCCGATAATCAGATGCTGATCCTTGTCTTCATTCATTCCAATAAACGTCGACTTCAGCAAGACGACTCCGGTGCCAAGAGAGCCATTCACTGAATCTTCGGCGGTCTGACCCCAAAGTCCAATCCAGGGGTTATTGTTGCCCCTGCTGAGCAGAGTGTTCTTTCGTTTCACCAATCCACAGGCAATAAGTATCGTGTCACCCGGGATCGGGCTTGTGAATGTAACTTCAATTCTGTTGAGATGCTGCCCGGCATCAAGCGAGATGCGCTTGGTTTCTATGAGTTGCTTCCCTTCAACGAGCCATGTGTTGTACGTAAGCTCGAAGGTCACTCGCAATGGACCATTGCAGATTGTCCTTTGAGACGAAAAGACGCCCGGCTGGTAAACTCTATTATTATACCAGATGCCGGACCCTCCTGCACCGAGCGATTTTCCAACTGAGAAGAAGTCCGCGCCTTCGCCATGGTCGATATGATAGGAGACCTTTGACTTGCCTGTATCTTCTTCACCTTTGTACCACTTCTCAACTATCAAATAGCGTACCCGCTTCGTCCAGACGTCGATACCATTGTTGACTTCAGCTGCCAACGCAGGGCCATACATCCGAAACGCTATTCGGTCGTTCTCCCATGCATAGTCCTGACGCGGCTCAACGAACCTCCCATCCACACGACTTTGTGGTTTCGTGTCCCCGTTCGATCCATATTTGATGACAAACGATTTGGTTTCCTTTGCAGCGAAGTTGGTCTGGAACAACAGATCATCTCCATTGGATTGAGACAAGACTTTTCCCTTGGTCCTCGTGTCGATCACAACAATATCCTTCGATCCAAGGGAAGGGAGTTCCTTCAATATTTCACTCCACCGAAGGGAGATCATTTCATTTTGCCGCGCGAACCGGGATGGGTTCGACACCTTCACTTGCAAGACCTTCTCCCTACAAAATATGAGGGAGGAAAGGAAGAGCAAAGTAGAGGCTGTGACTAAGGATCTGGTCTTCATTGGATTTGTCTAATCAGTGCATCGGATCTATGTACTTCGGGACGAACGATCACCTTGCCATCCACCCACCGTCAACCACAAGCACATGACCGTTCACATAGTCCGATGCTGCAGAAGCGAGAAACACTGCGGCCCCCTGCAAGTCTTCGGGCAGCCCCCAGCGACTTGCAGGTATGCGTTGCAGAATTGCCTGTGACCGCACCGGATCGGCACGCAACGCTTGTGTGTTGTTCGTCGCCATATAGCCTGGCGCAATGGCGTTCACGGTTATGCCATGTTGCGCCCATTCATTCGCAAGCGCCTTCGTCACCTGTGCAACGGCTCCCTTGCTTGCAGCATACGATGGGACTAGTATCCCACCCTGAAAGGCCAGGAGCGATGAGACATTGATTATCTTTCCATACTTCCGTTTGAGCATGTCTTTTGCAACTGCTTGCGCCAGAAAGAACACTGTCTTGGAATTGAGTAGCATCACCTCATCCCAATCTTTCTCCGAGAAATCAATCGCAGGAGTGCGTCGAATAATACCGGCGTTGTTCACAAGAATATCCACCTTGCCAAACTCGGCGATCGCAGACGCAACTACTTTGGAGATGGAATCCATCTGCATAAGATCCACGGTAAGAGCAACAGCACGCCGGCCCATTGCTCTGACCCGCTGCGCAACACCCTCGCTCTCGACATGGTCAACAAGCAATACGTCCGCCCCCGCTGAAGCCAGACCGAGTGTCATACCCATGCCAAGGCCCGTGCTTGCTCCGGTTACGATAGCTGATTTTCCTGTAAGGTCAAACAGACTGCTCATAAGGCACTGCCTTTCCTGGTAAATGCATCTGGCACAATTCTATCGATCTGCGGTTTATGAATTCTTGCCGAGATCAAAGTTGAAGTATCGTTTCGCATTGTAATAGCAGATGTCCTTCACCATCCCCCCAACAAGTTCCACATTTTTCGGGATGAGCCCTTTCTCCATTTCACAGCCAAGAATGTTGCACAGAATACGGCGGAAGTACTCATGTCGAGGATATGAAAGAAAGCTCCTCGAATCCGTCAACATGCCAATGAACTGACTCAGGACTCCCATGTTGGAAAGGGCTTCTATTTGCTTTGTCATACCGTCTATCTGATCGAGAAACCACCACGCCGAGCCAAACTGGATCTTCCCGGGAATGGTACCGTCTTGGAAATTGCCAATCATCGTCGCAAACAACTCGTTGTCGCGAGGATTAAGATTGTACAGAATGGTCTTGGCCAACTTGCTATCCTTGTCGAGACGGTCAAGGAATCGCGCCAATGGTCTCGCTACTTCGAAGTCACCGATTGAATCAAAACCCGTATCCGGACCGACTCTGCGCACCATGCGGGAATTTGCGTTCCTCAAAGCACCGATGTGGAATTGTTGTACCCACCCCTTCTCCCAATCCATCACTGCGAATTCATACAACATCGCCGACTTGAATTTGAGGACCTCGCGGGGATCAAGCTTCTTGCCTGCCATCAGTTTGTCAAACACCTTGGCAATCTCAGTGTCCGTATAGTCATCAGCATACATCGTCTCGACGCCATGGTCAGAAATTCGGCAGCCGACCTGATGGAAATAATCGTGCCGTTTCCTGAGCGCCCTCAGGAATTCGGCAAAGGTTCGAATCTCATGGTCGGCAGCTTGAGCAAGCAACCCAACATACGATGCAAATGTGGCTGGATTCTCGACCACCATTGCTTTGTCCGGCCTAAACGTTGGATACACTCGCGTGCCACACGTTCCGTCGGCCTGAATTTTCTTGTGATACTCCAGCGTGTCAATCGGGTCGTCAGTTGTACACACAACCTCAACCTTCATCTGCTTCAAGATGCCTCGAGTTGAGAAATCAGGCGTGGCGAGTTTGGCTTTGCACTCATCCCAAATTCCCTTTGCCGTGGATTTGTCAAGCAACCGGTCCACGATGCCAAAGGGCTTTTTCACTTCAAGGTGTGTCCAGTGATAGAGCGGATTGCGCAGTGTTTTAGGAACTGTTTCCGCCCACCTCTCAAATTTCTCCCAGTCGGATGTATCACCGGTGATGAACCGCTCATCCACACCACACGCGCGCATCGCCCTCCACTTGTAGTGATCACCATAGAGCCACATCTGCGTCAGGTTTTCGAATTGCCTATTCTCTGCAATGTCTTTTGGCGACAGATGACAATGATAGTCGATGATTGGCATTGAGGCGGCATAGGAATGATACAGCGTCCTCGCGTATTCATTCTCCAACAGGAAGTTGTCGTCAATGTATGTTTGGGCCATAGCAGTTAGTCTTTTCGTTGTAAACAAAGTCCTCTACTTCGTGGTGAAGCTCCAGAGTTTGCCTTCGATGATACCTTCCTCCGTCACCTCATCGACACGCCAATAGTATGCCGTTTGAGGCTCCAAGCCACCGACATCATAAGAGTTTCCCTCTTGGTTTTCCCTGTACTCGGGAGGATTGCTCTTCCCAAAGTAGACTCTATGTGAATCTGCATTCCGACCAGCAACCCATGAGAGCTTGACGCCGCCGGTGTTGATGCCTTGACCATCACGTTCAGGAAGTGGGAAAAAAGCAAACGGCAAAACCGACGGCAGCGATGCTTCAGGGTCCCAATGTCCGCCGAACGTCCACCTTGCCGTGATATCACTTTCTCGCGGCGATCCTTCAGCCTTCTCCAGGTTGTCCTCAAACCACTTGAAATCGCCCCCCTCCCTATGACAATTGAAGAAGTAGTGTCGAGCACCCCATTGCCACTCCCTTGGACTCGATGGAGGTCGGTAGAACGGACGATCAGCCATGTTGCGCGAAAACGTGCAGTTCACCAGATAGAACTGAGCGTCAAGGTGATTGCGACCAAGCGGGAACCCAGGGACGCCATCAAAATACGAATTACGGATGACAAATTTCTGGTCCTTGTCTCCACTGCCATCATGCCAGATACTAGCGCTCGGCCTGTTGTGACCGAAGAACCGTGAATTGGTGATGTAGCACCATCCACGCGGACAAACGAAATCCACCCACCCCTCGAACTCGCAATCTGCATGATAGTACATTCCATCCTGGCGGTTCCACAAACTCAGGGCGTCTCCGCCATCGGACGCAACTTTGCAGTGGAGAAGCATGATGCGCGTCCCGGCGCCTCTGATTGCAAATTGGTGCTTGTTGAACACTCCGTTCTGCCAACCGTAGTTGTTGTATACCGTCAGGTTCGCAAACGTGACGTCGGTGACGCCGGTGTCAACATTCACGACGCCCGAACCCCAGTCGCTTCCCTGATGATCCTTGTTCCAGTTTTCGCGCAACTCTGCGAAGATGATCCTCGTGCTGTCCC
>DPLS01000295.1:0-175 GCA_003541875.1 Bacteroidota bacterium
TCGTCAGGCGGTACAAATACACTCCGCTCGAAAGGTCTTTTGCGTCCAACGTCACCTGATGCGTTCCAGCCTCGATGTGGTTATCGAGAAGCGTGGCAACCTGTCTCCCCAGAACATCATACACCTTCAACGTCACCCAACTAGAACTTGGGAGTTGGTACCTGATATTTGTACT
>DPLS01000295.1:398-7187 GCA_003541875.1 Bacteroidota bacterium
GGAGTTGGTACCTGATATTTGTACTAGGATTAAAAGGATTTGGATAATTCTGCTCTAGGATGATTGTGTTCGGGAGATTTCCACGTGATGGTAAAACGGGAGATGCAGGTCCGGTCAACTTGTAGATTCTGCCGCTCGTGCTGTATGAACACAAATAGACCTCATAACTCGTGTCAACACCGAACGAAGAAATCGAATAGGCTTCGTCGGTCATGAGTGTGCTGAACGTGGGATTGATGCCGTCATACGTCAGTGCCCATGTCTTCCCGGAGCCATAGTCCGCGAAAATGTACTTGCCATAGAGCGATGGGATTGCGGAGCCGCGATACACGTATCCGCCGGTTATCGATATATCCGCGCCAGCGTTTGGATAGTCCCACACAGGCCTGAGCAGTCCCGCGGTATCCTGGCACGTTGGATTGACCGTGGGATTGCAGATGAATCCCTCCATCAATCTCCACCCGTAGTTGCCACCATTCACAACAATGTCAACCTCTTCTCTTGTATCCTGACCAACATCCCCCACCCAGAGGTTGTGGGTTACCGGATCAAAGCTGAATCTCCACGGGTTTCGAACACCGTACGCGAAAATCTCCTCCTTGTACCCCTGAGTGTTGCCGTAGAATGGATTTGTTGGAGGGATCACATAGTTGTTATTACCTGCGGCGCTATCGACGTTGATCCTCAAGATCTTCCCTAGAAGCAACGATCGATTCTGGGCTCTATTCTCCGGATCATTGCCTGAACCGCCATCCCCCAAGGCGATGTAGAGATATCCATCGGCTCCGAATGCTATCTTTCCGCCATTGTGGTTACTGTATGGTTGATCGACAGTAAGCAAGACGCGCCTGCTACTCTTGATCGCCGAATCCGGATTCGCGGGACTCACCTGGTATCGAGCAATGTACGAGCGTAATTGTCCTCCAACGGTGTTTGTGTGGTCAACGTAAAAATATCCGTTGGTCCTGTAGTTGGGATGGAATGCCAGACCGAGTAGCCCGACCTCGCTACCGGAGGACGAAACACTGTCAGAAATGTTCAGGAACTCCTTGCGTATGCTTACGGCAGGATTGTTGTCGAAGACGTAGATGATTCCCCTTTGCTGCGCAACAAAAAGTCGATTCGTTCCATCATAGGCATGAACCAGTTCAATGGGAGAGGAAAACGTGGGGAGATTAGGAAATGCCGACTGCCAACTGTACTGCGCTTTTGCAGGGGAGGTGAAGACAACAAGCATCATCAACAGGCAGGCAGTTGGCGTGCGCATAAGTATTTCCTAAGGCAAGAACAGTGAACAATCCCCGCATTCGTTCAGCGGGTTCTATTAAATCTATGGAATTCTGGATGAGCAAACAAGGAGAATTTTCAGTGGGCATACTCCTCGATTAAGCAGCATGTCAAATGGCGTCATCGATTCCCACGAGGGGGCATCACGCTATCGCATGAGGACGAATCTTTTCGTATCAACACAGCCTCCGGCGGTCAATCGATAGAGGTATACACCGGTCGCGAAACCCGTCGCGTCCCATTGCACTGACTTGTGTCCTGGTTCCTCGACTCCATCCACGAGTGCAGAAACTTCACGGCCCAAGATGTCATACACTTTCAACGTCACATGCGCCCCCACCCCGACCCTCCCCTGGGCGTTGTTGATGCTTTGTGATGGGAGGGAGTATCGTATCGTTGTTGTCGGGTTGAACGGATTGGGATAGTTCTGGAGCAGCGCAAACGTGCCAAGCTGTTCATGCACTTGAACATTCGTCTGGTACGGTTGGCCGACAAAGATGATAAGATAGTTCGCGCTGGAGATCTTCACTACCGTCGGATCGCCGCCCTGGACGTTCGTGTTGACATATCCGCTCCACGTGAATCCATCGGGCGAGGTGTTGTACCAGATCTGCGGTCCGCTACCATAGAACCGCAACGAGGAACCCCCATCAAACAGATAGTTCCCCGTCCAATTGTGTGTGTTGTCCGATGGATAGTTGGCTTGAAAGGAAAAGGTCAGCCCATCAGGTGAAATGTAGTGATACGCACCCTCCGGCGGCGCACCAACGGGGCTGCAGTAATGCCAGGCTCCGTTGAAGAAGATCACGGCGGGATCAATCACCCTCCTCGTTGGATGATCAACACGTGCACCGGGTTCAAATATGTAGTGAATGCCATCCGCACTGATGGCGGAGTATGTGTTAATGACGGAGTCCTGTCCGGGTTGCGTGCCTCGACTCGATGAGAAATAGATGCGTATGCTGTCACCAGAAAGTGCGGCAGGAGTCGGGTCGAATGGCCGCTGGAAATCGAACGGGAAAGCAGATATCAGGATTGGTGTTGGATCCGTCCAGTGCACTCCAGCATCATACGAGAACTTCACGGCAACTCTATCCCACGTTGGAGAACCTATGGGCTGTCGAAACCATTGGAAAGCACAGACCAGCGTGTCTCCCTTCCAACGGATTGCCGAAGGCACTCCTGAAGAGTCCTGAAACATTGCCGGAGGAGTGAAGATTCGACCATCAACAGACGAAGCGGACTTGAGAGGGTTGTTCCATGGTCCACCCTGGGCAAAGACGGCAGAGATGAAGATATACGGGGCAAGGGTCTTAGGGAGATTCTTGATATGCCCTCCCAGAAATCCGGTTGCAGACATAAGAAGGAAACATTATCCACACTTGGCTGCCCTCCTTCGGAGGGTACCGACAGGCGGGAAGATCACCAAGTATCATGAAGGCGGCGTTCGGGAACAAATGTTTTGACTGGATTACTCCCCCGATTGCTTCCGCAATTGCGCAATTCGCTCTGCCACAGTCTCGCGTTGCCCGGCCGTCAGCTTCTCCGACTGTGAGATGCTCACATACTCGCTTAGCGCTTCGCCGCGCAGATTGGCCTTCTCCAGCGCCTGCGCTACAAGCAGCCGGTTTTCAAACTTGTCGCCAAGTGATGGATACCGGCGCAGCACGTCCATTGACTTCAAAGCACTTGTGGAGTAATAGCCGTTGTCAAAAAGAACTTTCGTCCCGTTCCACTCAAGACGGCCGATTTCCAAACCGTTCTCCGTTAAAGGAACGGGGGGGGTGCGATCTGCACCATGCACCACCGCCGCATTGGGAACGTTCATCTGATCATTCTTCCACTCGTAGGATGAAGAGCGCACCTTTTGCATCGTCAACTTCAGCATCAGCTCTTCCTGCGAGAGATTCCGAATATCGGAAACGTCGACGATGACTTCCGCAGGAAGCGTCATCCGCTTGCTCCCGTTGACAACAAGAAGCGCCGAACCCCTCTTCCCTGTTTTCATCGTGTCATCGGGCTTGAGCACATCTCCTATCGCAACTTTTGTCCATGTTTCGGTGACGCCATGACGCACAAACACGTCACCATTCGACTTTCGTAGGACGATATCCTCGCTTTGTGCGGCAAGTGTCATTCCAATCATCACCAGTATGGAAACTATGTTCTTCATGGCTGTCTCCTCAACGATTCAATACACATCTATAATCTTCACCCAGCCCTTGATGAGGCCGAGCCCAACTTCCACATCATCAAAATATTGTTGAGCACCCTGCGACCAGGCGGCCTCAAACCCTCGCGTAATCACGGTAGTTTCGATCGGTATCCAGACCGTCTCAACACCTTTCGGGTTCTTTCTGACCACATAGCGTTTTGCATTTGAAGAGATTGCGTTGCCATACTTCGGATCGAGAGAAGTGTCAAACAACAGATAGATATGACTCCGTGACGAATCCTCGGGCGGTATCACGTCGATGAATGCCGTGGAGATACCGACGCTGTTGAGCAGCGATGAGAAGCATGTCGTCATGTCGTCGCAGTCTCCTCCCCGCAGTTGAAGTGTTTCTGACGGATACTGCACGTTGTCCGCGCTCTGCTTCGGGTCATTGATGTACACAAGCTTGCCGGCAAACGCGTTGAACAAGATCTTCGCGTTCGTGAATGGCTCAAGGTCGGTGCCACCTTCGGCCAATGAGTCCTTGCTGTGCAAGAGGACATCGCGACTATAGCGAATCACGGCCGGATCGTCAGGCGTGACAAAGTACCGCAGCGAAAACACACTGCCATCCCAATCGTTCCTCCCATATATTACGATGGGCATCGCATACTTGTCGTCGTATTCTTCCGCTGGTGTCGCGCTGACATAGACATTCCCCTCACTGACAATCCTGTGCTCCACACCCTTCACCCGCTCGTTGAACACTGCCGTTATCGGAATCTCTTGTGTCTCTCCCGGAAGGATGTACACCGGCTTTGACTCCGTGGGATCGTCCATGTACCGTTCGACGTAGAACCTTCCCCGCGCCTCAATGGGGTAGTCAGAAACGTTTTTGACGCGCGCCCTGGCAATCGGATGGTATGCACTTTCCTCGTACGCAGAAGGATAGATGCCTCCAAGCATTTCCACACCTTCGATACTCGCAAGGCCTGTTCGCACGTTCCCAAAGATCATCTTCAATGAGAGCTGCACTCTGTTACCCGTGTACGCGTTCAGGCCCATCCTCGTAATAGAGGAAGGGTCAAGTTCCCCAGCGAGGTTCGTGCCACTCTGGTCCGCCTGAGAAGTGAACCCCAGATAGGCTGCATCGGCAGTGAAGAATTTGTACGTCCATCCAATTCCCGCTCCAACAGCAGAAACAAATGGAGAGCCGTCGCCACGCACATACAGCCCTGCTCTGATTGCAAGACCTGATCCCGGTAGCCATTCACTTCCAACCGCTCCCTCGTTGGTGGTGGAGTACTGTGCGGACGCAGTCACCATTGAGCCAAGACGCACTGATACACCCGCGTCGAGAGACTTTTTGTCCGACAACTCGTATGATTGAAGATCATCGGGGAAGGCCCCGCTTTCAAGACGAACAATATTCCTTCCTACAGCGGAAAGACCGATCCTATCCGTTGGCTTCCATCGCAGGCCAATGTCAAAACTTGTGGCACTGATTTCCGAGATTTTGTCGGGGAGAACCTTGAAGCTCCCGCTGCCTGCAGTGGTATCAACAATTAACTGGTACTGCGTGTCGGTGATCTTCTGTTTCACTAATCGTCCCGAAATGCCTACCGAGAATCCGTCTGCCAGGGCGTACGCCACTGCCGCTGCAAACGGCTCGTCATACCTGATTCTCTTGTCCACTGACACCGGCGCGGAATCCAGCCGGACGAACGTGACGGGTATGACAAATTCCAAGGCCGATCCCTGCGAGTACTGCAGAGCAACCGCCGCGTCGCCAAAGAGTTTCTTTCCCAAGCTTATTCCCTGAAACACAAAGCCCGCACTTTCCTGTCCTGTCGGTAGGTACGTTGCCACACTCAAATCCCAATCTCGCATATCGACAATGCCGGCCGAATTATCCGTAAACGATCGGGTGTCGTTCACTAGCGGGTCGTAGGCACCAATGGCTATTGCTCGCGGACTGAACAGCGACTGAGCATATGTGGACGATTCAACCACACTCACACCAATGATTGCTACACTAATCAGAGTCCTAACCATGCAATCCGAGTATTAACCGAAGCGCTCTCAGCACGATGCTAACAACGCCCACCACAACAAAACCTTGGCTACGCATGTGAATTCGGTCTTAATTACTCGAAATCTCACCTCTTTGTCAACCGTCTAAAAACACCCCGTCCTCCCGGGTGCCAGGAGGACGGGGTTTCGCCTCAACCAACAGCACTTCTAGTTCACTCTGTACGGAACACCCCACCAACTCACAGAATACGGACTCTGATTGTCAAACAAGGTTGCCTTACTCATTGCATCCACTGCAGCATGGAAGAAGCCGCGATGAAAGTGCATTGTGAAATCTCTTTCAAATACACGTATGTAGTCGCTTCCCCTCTGAGTCTGGGAGACAAAACGCATGCGCATTCTCCGTTTGTGGAGTGGATCGGCACCGAACCGAAGTGCAACGAGATCCGTGTCCGGGGACTCGCTCACCAAGGTTGCCCTGATTGTGACTAGTGTACCGGCGTTAATCTCAGGAATGTCCTTGTTGCCCTGGTTGAAGAGCCGGAGCCAGCGATACCGGAAGAAGAAATGAAGTGGATCGATGATCGTGATGGTGTCGTTGGGTGTAATGAACTCGAGCTGTGTAAGATTGATCGAGCTATTGGGTCGCACGGTGCCACCTTCAACCAGCGATGAAGCAACAGGAACCCAGTTCAGCCAGAACCTTCTCGTCTCACGGCCAACACGCTTGAACACGATGTTGCGTTCTGTCTCATCAACGAACGGCTTGTTAACCGTATCAATGCGACCGTTGATGGAGGCAAGGACCCTGAGGACACCGTGGATTCGTCTAACAACGTGTACAACTGCAATAGAGTCGCCCGCGCGAACAGTGTCCGTAACCACTCTTTCCACACTTCTGATGAAGCGACCCCAACGCAACGGTGTCATGGCTGTATCGATTTTCCCCAATGTGTAGTCGGTCCCCTGGAGGTCCTCATCATCAATTGCCTCCTCAGTGACCTTCGTAAAGTCATCGTTCGTTGCAAAGTACGCCCGTGCAGATTGCTCATTGGTCACTCCAGCGGGAGCATTGTCATCCTCGGGGCCATTGGTGCTTTTGCACCCCGTTACCAGCAAGCCAACCAGCAGCAGCATGGTCCACAGCACCGCAAGAGACTTCTTCATCATACCCTCCTTGGTTTTGTTAGTTTGACTGTCAGTAAGTGAATTCGGTTTAGTCTGGCATTCAAGGTTCTACTTCCTGCCAACTACACCCCAACAGGTGTGCCAACTGCCCGATGGATTCGGAATCGATGTGGGAGCCGACAAAT
>DPLS01000359.1 GCA_003541875.1 Bacteroidota bacterium
GATATTCCTGTGGACCATCTTTACTCTTCTGCGGTGCTTGTGAAGCACTTCAAAAAGAAGAAGGTCAACAACCTTGCCGTGGCGTCGCCCGATGTCGGAGGGATCAAGATGGCCCGGGCATACGCGAAGAGGCTTGAGGCCGATCTTATCGTGATTGATAAGCGACGGCCCAAGCAAAACGAAGCGGAGATTATGAATATCATTGGAGATGTGGAAGGCAAGAACATTCTCATCGTCGATGACTTGATAGATACGGCAGGAACACTGTGCAACGCGGTTAACGCCTTGCATGAGAACGGAGCAAAAGAGATTTATGCCGCCTGCACACATCCAGTGCTTTCAGGAAGTGCAGTTAATCGGGTGAACAGTTCGAAGCTCTGCAAGATACTCGTGACCGATTCTCTTCCGCTGAAGGTGCGGTCACCAAAAATAGAAGTTGATTCCGTTGCCCACATATTTGCAGAGGCGATGAAGCGAACATTCAAGCATATGTCGATCAGTTCGCTGTTTGATGTTGACAAAGGTTAACGATCACGAAGGAGAAGGATAACAATGTCCGAAGTAATGTTAAATGCAGAGATTCGAGAGCAGACCGGCAAGCATGCGAAACTGACACGTCGGGAAGGAAATGTCCCAGGGGTTTTCTACTCGCACGGCGAGCAGAACATCAACATCAAGGCCCTGGCAACCAGCATCGCGCCTCTTATTTTCGGTTCTGAAACACGCATTATTGATCTCAGGTTGAACGACGGAACCACAAAGAAAGCCGTGTTGCGCGACGTGCAGTTTGATCCCGTGAGTGATCGTCCGATCCACTTTGATCTCCAGGGACTTCACGAAGGCGAGCGGCTCACCATTGAGGTGCCTGTTGTCCTGACCGGGGGCGTTCCGGTTGGTGTGCGCAACGGCGGACTCCTTCAGCACAGCATTCACAGAGTGAAAGTGTCCTGCCTGCCGAAAGACATTCCGGGAAAGATCGAAATCAACGTTGGCGACCTTGAGATGAATCGATCTGTTCACGTACGCGATCTGAGCATCCCGAACGTGACCATCCTCGAGAACATGGACGCGGCGGTTGTTGGCGTCATTCCTCCGACCGTCGTGAAAGAGGCTGAACCGGGGGTTGCTCCCGTCGAGGAACCGATTGAGCCCGAGGTGGTTGGCAAGGGCAAGAAGGTTGAAGAAGGCGAAGAAGGGGCAGTGGCACCCGCTCCTGCGAAGGCTGAGGCCAAGCCTGCAAAGGCTGAAGCCAAGCCCGCGAAGGAAGAGAAAGAGAAGAAGAAGTAACAGCGAGACGCTGTGGACCCAATCATTGTCGTCGGACTCGGAAATCCGGGAACGGAGTATGAATCGACAAGGCACAATGTTGGGTTCAGGGTCATTGACGCACTGGCCCGCCGACTCAAAGCGTCGCTTAGGGCGGGAAAAGGCGAGTATCTCTTTGCCTCGCGTTAGGTGTCGGGGAGAGAAATTGTACTAGCCAAGCCACTGACGTTCATGAACAATAGTGGCAGCGCGGTTGACGAGTTGCTCGAAAAGTATGGCGTCCCATTGGACGAGTTGGTTGTGGTTGTCGATGATATTGCCTTGCCATTAGGATCGATTCGAGTGAGGGCGAGAGGAAGCGATGGCGGACATAACGGGCTGGCTTCAATCATCTACCAACTTAACACGAATGAGTTCCCTCGCATTCGTTGCGGCGTCCAGCAGGAGATGATGCCGCCGAAGGAACAAATGTCAGATTTCGTCCTCTCTCCCTTCGAGACTGGGGAGCGAGAGACTGTAGAGGCGATGATATCGAAAGCTGCAGACGCTGTACTCGAGTTTTTCGTTGCGGGCATTGCCCGGACAATGAGCAAATTCAATTCGCGCTTGTAGCCGATTAGACGAAGGCGTTGGCGAAGTTCATTAAATAGCACAGCGGTACCTTTCTCATCCCGTATTATCCTGAAAGGCTACCCCTCTACTCTTCAATTTGTCCTGCCCGAGCGGGATAATTATTGCAGGGTTAACCTAAACGCCAGAGAGCGAGCAGCAATCTGGCAACACTTAGACGTCCAAAGGGAGGTGACATCATGGACACATCACACCACACGTACGAAACAACCATCATCATCAACGCGTCTCTTGACGACACGCAGATAGACACCGCGATCGGTCGCGTTCAGGAAACCATCACAAAGAACGGTGGAGCAGTTACGGCACTCAACAAGTGGGGCCGCAAACGCCTGGCATATTCGATCAGCAAGAAGACGAACGGTTTCTACGTGAATATCGAATTCACAGCCCCAAGTACGCTTATCGGATTACTGGAACGCTCCTATCAGCTTGACGAGATGGTGCTCCGGTATCTGACGATCAAGCTCGACAAGAAGGCGATCGCAGCCAAGGCAAAATTGGCAATGGTACCAGTTGAGCTGGAGGCCGCACCGGTACCGGCACGGGAACCGTTGTTCGACGATTCTGCGACAGAGAAGAAGTCTGAGTAGATTTACCGGCATGGTTTCTCAGTCTGTCGGATGATGAGTCACGAATTGTTGCTTCACTAGTCGACTGAAGTTCAACATCGCAAAGCGGGGAGGGAAGAAGCAATGACTGACCTCAAGTTGCCCGAGTTGAACTGCGTGATGCTCTCAGGCAATCTGACCAGAGACCCGATCTTCAGAAAGACAACTCACGGGGCTCCGGTCGTCAACTTCACGGTTGCCGTGAATCGGCGGTACCGTGACAGCAACAATCAATGGCAGGAAGAGGCGAGTTACATCGGGGTTGTTGCCTGGAACACGCTGGCCGAAAGTTGCGTCAACCGGCTCAAGCGTGGAAGTTCGGTACTTGTGGAGGGAGAATTGCAGAGCCATACATGGCGGACGACAACCGGGCCAGCGCGGACGACGGTGGAGATCAAGGCCCGACGGATCCAGTTTCTGAGCAAGGCCATACACGCGGAGATTCCGAGGGCGGAATCGTTCGAACTTCACAATGAGCATTTGGAAGAATACATACCACTCGACGATCAAGCGGACGAACAGTATTCGGCGCAACAGTCGTCAAATGAAAAAGGAGAATGACCACGTTGGA
>DPLS01000388.1 GCA_003541875.1 Bacteroidota bacterium
TGTGGTTCGAGGTTGGTCGGATCGATAACAGCCGCACCCTCCAAGGTCGCAAACCACAACCTGCCATCCTTGGACATACACCCGGAAGGCTGGGAACCACCGTTGCACTCAAATGTTCTCATGCCGTCCGCCGTCCCATACGAGACACATGAAATAGCTTTGGCTCTTCCCTCGGCAAAACCGTCGAGATCACGCTTGCTTACGCGGAACACACCGCGGTTGCAGCTCATCCAGAGATTCCCATTCCGATCCCCAACAATCGCGAACACATTGTCGTCGAACAGCCCTTTCTCCTGTGAGTAGGCCGTGAACTTGCCATCCTTGAAGCGGTTCAGCCCACGACCAAACGATCCGAACCACATCGTACCGTCTTCGTCTTCATACATAGAACGGATGGCATTTGTAGAGAGACCGTCCTGCATTGTGAATCGGGTTGTCTTGTTGCCGGATTTGTTCAGCGCAATTCGCATAAGTCCTGAGGCGACCGTCGAAAGCCACACTTCATCGCCACGGTGGGTCGCATGCACACACATCAGCGGCTCGCGTAGTGTTCCGGCATTGTCGCCATATGGAACGAAGTGTGGCTCACCACGAGAAGCAAAAGGTGAGAATAGCAGCCCTTGTCGAGTTGCGAGCCAGAGGTTGCCCGACCTGTCCTCATCTATCCCGCGCACCGGGTTCTGAAGAGTACCTGTTGATGAGATGAGTGTGCGGATTTTACCCCCTTTGAATCTGAGCAGTCCGTCGGAGGTCCCGATCCAAAGCGAACCATCACGCGCCGAGTGGAGCGCCATTATCCCTTCGATGGGAGGTCCATCCTGCAACGGGCACGAGGCAAACGTGTTTTGGGAGAATCGGCTCAGCCCTCCCATCGTTCCAATCCACACGCTTCCATCACGATCGGCGCAAAGTACTTGGACGAAGTCGTTCGCGAGACCGTCCACTGCCGTGTAGGTTGTGAACTTTCCTTGTTTCAACCGATGTAGCCCGCCACCCAGTCTCCCGACCCAAAGATTTCCTTCCTTGTCTTCGAACAACGATGAAACCGTGCCACCGCTGCGAGCAAAGTAGATGAGGCTGTCGGGCTCAATAAACTGTGCCAGCACTCCATCTTCGGTCCCAATCCATATCACTCCTTCGCGATCCTGAAGGATGGCCGAGACCACACCACGCACTCCAGGCAGGGTGAATGTTCTCATCGTCCCGCCCGACACACGGGTCAATGTTCCCTTCTCCGCACCAATCCAAAGACCTTCACTCCTATCTTCATGCAGCCCCATGATTACATTCCCACACAGCGGATATTGAGTTGCCGAAGTGGGTGACCTTCCGCCGACCAGCCGGGAGAGTCCACCGCCATTTGTTCCAACCCAGAGCATCCCCTGACGATCAACGAGCAATGAATTGATCCAGGAATAGGTCAATCCCGCATCTTCATTGAGCGGGGTAATCTTGCCGTTTTTCATGCGAGCTATTCCATCGCTCGTTCCAAACCAAAGAGTTCCTTCACGGTCGCTCACGATAGAACGAACTGCGTTACTCGGCAACCCATCTTCTACGGTGAATGGGGTGAACTCTCTTCCTCTCATCCTCGTAACGCCACCACCATCCGTCCCAATCCAGATAGAACTGTCACCGGCTTCACAAAGGGAAATAACAAAATTAGATGTCAGCCCGGGCGTATTCCTCTTGTCGAAAACCACAAACCGCACTCCGTCAAAGCGGACCAGCCCTTCCTGTGTCCCGAACCAAATGTAGCCATCATGTGATTGAATGATTGTCTGGACAGAATTCTGAGGCAAGCCTTCTTTTGTGCGCCAGACATCGTGCGAGTAACGTGAGAACGGCGTAACCGCCTTCTGAGCTACAGCGACACTCGCGAGCACAAGTACGGGAAGGACGACGATGAACAACCAGCGTATGTTGGAGAATAGCTTCACGACCTTCAACTCAAGAAAACGAGCAGCTTTTCGTGCCACAACAGTCCATCATAAACATCTTAGAGAAATATCAAAGCGAAAGCAACTGACTTTCCAGAACATTGCAGTGATCGATTGTTCCGCTATCGTGCAACAGACTGATGCGGCAGTTAGTACGGCATTGCCCGGTAGACCACCTCTGCCTGCAGCTCCTGGTGACTGGGCGATGCATTCCGGAAAACAAGTAGAGAAACATCTTGCCGTGAGCCTTCATCCTTGCATCCAAAACTTGTCACTGCGAAGACCAGGATGGCATGAATGAATAAGAGCCAGCAATATTCAATTCCCGAGTTGTTGGGGCGTAGGTTGTTCGCCCACTTCAGGGATTTCATGTCTCGTCCTCTCAAGACCGACACGATTCACTCATACTACTTTTGCTCAGCCGGGGGTTCGGGTTTGGCAACGTCCACAACCAGCTTCCACTCACCACGCTTATTGCACTTCCAGACGTGAAGATAGTAGCCCTTTTCATCGGGATCCGAATTGTGAGACGGCGCGAGTTCATAGCTCCCATACGAATAGCCGATATCTCCGGCCGCGGAGACATCACCACCCATCGGTGACCAACTGGCAACGCGCAATTCATTTGCCAGGTAACGCTTGATTGCGTCGACACCCACAACGGGCAACAGCTTCTCCCGATGCAATCGCGTATAACTATCAGTTCGACCAAGGTATGCTTGTGCTGTGCCTTCTGACTTGCAGGCCTTCCCAAATTCACTCTCAAGTTTGACCAGGATGGCATCTCTTTTTTCCCCCGACAATGCATCAGATTCCTCACGCCCGCTTTCTTCAGGAATCTCAGTGCATGGCTGACCAAGCGGAGACGCCGGGGTCGGTGTCTCTATTCCAATGTCAACCACCACCTTCCACGTTCCATCCTTCTCCTTCTTCCACACGGAGAAGAACTGGCCGTAGTATTTTGGATTCCCCTCGGCAGTGTTGTCGATGAAAATGGATGGCCCTGTCGTGAATCCAAGATCGCCCGATGCAGCGACGCCCCCAACTTGTGGTTCCCATTCCAATGACATGGCGAGAGGATTGGCTGGGATCGGGCGGTTCTTAATCGCCGCCTTGTACTTTGCCGGTTCAGGAAAGAACGCCACGGCACTGTCGGCAAAAAACTGAAGGAATGAAGCGCGAATACCTTTCTCAGCGCAGACGCGCGCAAATGCACGCTCAGTGCTGGCAAGAAACTGCAACGAAGAGGTGCTATGGTCGTCTTGAGCAACTCCCAGCATGCTGCCAATGCACACCAGAACGAGGATATCCACTGCGAGTCTCTTCATCAAAGTGCTTCCTTTCGATTGCGGAAATATACATAGAAAATGCCCGGCGCACCAACACGATGTCACCATCCACCACCGCGTCGGACGAATCCCAAACGGGAAATCACCGGGCATCTCCATACTGCTACGGGCGTTGAAGCCCATTTGTTACTTCATCAAAATGAGTTTCTTCGCCTCACTGTACTCACCCGCAGTGAGTTTGCAAATGTAGACGCCTGATCCAAAACCACTTGCATTCCACCTTGACGTGTAAGAACCAGGCTGCATCGTACCTTCTACAAGCGTTGCGACTTCTCTCCCCAAGAGATCGAACACTTTGAGAGAAACAACACTGCCAGTTGGGATCTGAAAGGTGATTGTCGTCGTCGGATTAAACGGATTGGGATAACTATCGGCCAGATGGTACGCTCCCGGTTTGCCGCTCGCGCGAATCTCTTGGACGGCCGTCAGCGCTGTATCTGTCCGCATCACTAT
>DPLS01000381.1 GCA_003541875.1 Bacteroidota bacterium
GATGAGTTGCCTCCAGGTGTCGTCCAGCTTGCCAAAGTGTATGTTGCCAAGAAGCGAAAGCTCTCAGTTGGCGACAAGATGGCCGGGCGTCATGGCAACAAAGGAGTTGTCTCTCGCGTTGTTCCCGTTGCTGATATGCCGTTCTTGCCGGATGGGACGCCTGTTGACATTGTCTTGAACCCGCTCGGTGTGCCTTCGCGCATGAACCTCGGTCAACTGTACGAGACTGCACTTGGATGGGCAGCGAAGGCGCTTGGCGTGAAGTACGCTTCACCGATTTTCGACGGTGCCACGTGGGAAAATGTTCAGGCCGAATTGGAGAAAGCTGGCCTGAGCAAGGCTTCGAAGTCCACGCTGTTCGACGGGCGCACGGGCGAGCGATTCGATCAGGATGTTACGGTTGGCTTCATCTACATGCTCAAGCTTTCGCACCTTGTCGATGATAAGATCCATGCTCGCTCCATCGGGCCTTATTCGCTCATCACGCAGCAACCCCTTGGTGGCAAGGCGCAGTTTGGTGGGCAGCGCTTTGGAGAAATGGAAGTCTGGGCACTCGAGGGATATGGCGCTGCACACGTTCTTCAGGAAATGCTCACAGTGAAGAGCGATGACGTTTCAGGCCGGGCGAAAGTGTACGAGGCTATTGTCAAGGGTGACAATCTCCCCGAATCGAATATCCCTGAATCGTTCAACGTCTTGATCCGAGAACTCATGGGTCTCGGTCTTGATGTGAAGCTGGACTAAGTTTTTGTACCTGCGTTGAAGCAGGGCTGTCATCGACGATCGACCCGACGGGGGGGATCGGTTCGTCCCGACTCTCGGGACTCAACATGACGAATGTTTGGAGGAAACTCAATGCCAATGATGCATCAACATGATAGGGAAGCACGTAAGAGCTTCACGAAGATCAAGATCAGTCTTGCATCGTCCGACATGATATTGCAGCGGTCACACGGCGAGGTTACGAAGCCGGAGACAATCAACTACAGATCATTCCGGCCCGAGAAAGACGGTCTCTTCTGTGAAAAGATTTTTGGTCCGGTGCGCGATTGGGAGTGCCATTGTGGGAAGTACAAGCGCATTCGATACCGTGGCATTATCTGTGATCGCTGCGGCGTTGAGGTTACCCAGAAGAGCGTCCGCCGCGAGCGCATGGGGCATATTGCTCTTGCAGTTCCGGTTGTCCATATCTGGTACTTCCGATCGCTGCCATCGAAGATTGGCTATATTCTCGGCATCTCCTCGAAGGACCTTGAGAAGATCATCTACTATGAGTCGTATGTGGTGGTCAATCCTGGCACAACGGGATTGCAGAGGAAGGATCTGATCTCAGAGGAACAATACTATGAGATTCTGGCTACGCTGCCTGATAACAACGACCACCTGGAGCCGACCGACAAGCGACGTTTCGTGGCACGGATCGGTGGTGAAGCGATCAAGGATTTGTTGAGACAGGTCGAGGTTTCTGCTCTCTCGGGTGAATTGCGAGAGCAAATCCGGCAGGAGACTTCGGTCCAGAAGAAGCAGGAGGCGTTGAAGCGGTTGCGTGTTGTTGAAGCGTTCCGCGAAGCAGAAGACCAAGCAGCCAACCGTCCGGATTGGATGGTATTGGACATCATCCCTGTCATTCCACCGGAGTTGCGCCCCCTTGTTCCTCTTGAGGGGGGCCGATTTGCCACATCCGATCTGAACGATCTGTACCGTCGCGTCATCATCAGGAACAATCGCCTGAAGCGACTCATCGATATCAAAGCTCCTGATGTCATTCTGCGTAACGAGAAGCGAATGTTGCAGGAGGCCGTCGATTCGTTGTTCGACAATTCTCGACGGGTGAATGCTGTCCGTAGCGATAACAACCGCGCGCTCAAGTCTCTCTCTGATATGTTGAAGGGGAAACAGGGTCGCTTTCGGCAGAACCTTCTCGGCAAGCGAGTTGACTATTCGGGCCGCTCTGTAATCGTTGTCGGACCGGAATTGAAATTGCATCAATGTGGTCTCCCGAAAGACATGGCGGTAGAACTCTTCAAGCCTTTCATCATCCGCAAACTCATTGAACGCGGGGTCGTCAAGACGGTGAAGAGCGCAAAGAAGATGGTTGACAAGAAGGGACCGGAAGTGTGGGAGATCCTTGAGAACATCATCGATGGACATCCCGTACTGCTTAACCGCGCCCCAACACTGCACCGCCTCGGCATCCAGGCGTTCCAGCCTGTCCTTGTTGAAGGAAAGGCTATTCGCATTCACCCGATGGTGTGTACCGCATTCAATGCGGATTTTGATGGCGATCAAATGGCCGTTCACGTGCCACTCTCGTTTGATGCGCAGCTCGAAGCGCGCATTCTGATGCTCTCGAGCCACAATATCTTGTCGCCCGCGAACGGTGCACCAATTGTGACACCAACTCAGGACCAGGTGCTGGGATGCTACTATCTGACAAAATCAAAGGTTGGTGACGTTGGTGAAGGCCTTCGGTTTGCAGCGCTGGATGAAGTGATTATTGCATACAACCACGACCGGGTTGGATTGCACGCACGAATTCATGTCCGGATTGCGGGCAAGATGGTTGAGACGACTACGGGGCGAGTTATCTTCAACCAGATCGTTCCAAAGGAAATCGGCTACATAAATGAGTTGTTGAACAAGAAGCGCCTCGTCCAGATTATCGCTTCGTCGTTCCGCAAGGTTGGTAACCTAACGACGGCAGAATTCCTCGATCGTTTGAAAGAGATTGGATTCACCTACGCGATGACTGGTGGGCTCTCCGTCAGCCTTGATGATGTGACGATTCCGAAGGAGAAGGAAGAGATCATCTCGAAAGCTCAGAAGAATGTGGATGAGGTGTACAGTCAATACACCCGTGGGTTTATCACGAACGGTGAACGCTACAACAAAGTGATTGACATCTGGACTCGGGCAACGACGAGAGTTGCGGAACGGCTCTTTGAGTCACTGCAGCATCATCGTGGCGGGTTCAACTCTCTCTATATGATGGTGGATTCTGGAGCCCGTGGTTCGAAAGAGCAGGTGCGCCAATTGGCTGGGATGCGTGGTCTGATGGAAAAGCCGCAAAAGAGTCTTTCCGGGGCTACCGGTGAATTGATTGAAAACCCGATCATTGCAAACTTCC
>DPLS01000244.1:0-3397 GCA_003541875.1 Bacteroidota bacterium
AGGTTGTTACTGTGGGAACGCGTTCAGATGAGAAAATAATTGACATCCCGTACTCGGTTTTTACGGTGGATAAGAAGGAGCTCGCCTTCGGAAGAAAGATCTCCGCCAAGGACGTTCTCGCAGATGTTCCCGGCCTGTTCCTGCAATCCCGATACGGCAATCACGACTTGAGAATCTCTCTGCGCGGCTTCGGGACACGCTCAAATTCCGGTGTTCGTGGCGTACGGATTCTTCAAGAGGGGATCCCGATCTCTGATCCCGATGGCGAGACGCTTACTGATGCTATCGATTTCACTTCGCTCGGCGGTGTGGAAGTGGTGAAGGGAAATCTCTCTTCACTCTATGCAAATGCACCAGGTGGCGTTGTCAACTTCCTGACAGACCTCAGCTTTCCAAACAATTTCGCCGGCGTGAGTAGCCAGGTCGGCGGCAATGGCATGAATACAAATGGCTTCAAACTCGGACTGGCCAACGACGCCAACAAGTTTTTCCTTTCCTACAATTACCTTAACATTGACGGGTATAGGCAGCACAGCTCGGAGTACCAACATCTCGTCAACACTGCGTACGTGGCCAGTGTCGGAGAGCTGTCGAACCTGACCGTCCAGGGCTACTACGCTGACGGTTTGAACAAGCTTCCCGGGTCACTCACGAAGGCGGAATTTGAAGCAGATCCTTTTCAAGCCTGGCCCGTTGCAGTCGCGCAAGACTTCAAACGCGATTCGCGCAAAGGGCAGGTTGGACTCACGTACCGCACAAGGTTCGGCAAGGGCAATAGTGATGAAGTCGAAGTGACTGGGTACGGCGGATTGAAAGAGCTTGAACAGACTGATCCGGACTTCTACACATTCTCCACACGGTACTCTCTTGGTTCGCTCCTTCGCTTCACAAAACGCGATCTGGTGGGTGATGAAAGGCGAAACCTCTTGACCGTCGGCATGGACTACGCATTTCAAGCAGGACCCATTACACAGTTTGACAACGTCTCAGGAACGAAAGGCGTTTCAGTACAGAACGAGTACAAAGAAGCACTGAGCAATATCGGCTTTTACCTCCTCGACCGTATCGACATCCTGCCCGAACGACTGGAGCTACTGGTATCCGGCCGGTTCGACAGGTTTGCCTACACCCACGACATCTACATTCCGTTCGGATCGCTGGATACAAATCGCGCATTTCAGAATTTCGCCCCTCGTGCCGGTCTCACGATAAAGATCTCTCCTGTAGTGGCAGTCTACACCTCTTATGGGTTGAGCTACGAGTACCCCGCATTGGCCGAAATGGGAAACACGCCTCTCTCCTCGAACATCAAGTACTCCATCAATCCTGACCTCGTTCCCCAGAGCTCGAAGAATTTCGAGCTCGGTATCAAAGGGAATCATGTAGACCTCGACGCATCATTCATGCGCAAAGTATTTTTTGACATTACATTCTTTGACTACATGATCAATGATGAGATTGTGCCATTTATCATCAACCAGAAGGCATACTTCCGCAATGCAGCGAAAACTCACCGCGTCGGGCTCGAAGCGGGCATCAAAACGCATCCGTTCAAGGAAACAGAGATGACTGTAAACTATACCTATACTCGTTTCAAGTACGAAGAGTATAAGACTCAAGTATTCACACCATCAGGAACTGTTGACGAGGACTACTCGGGAAACGTCGTGCCGTCAGTCCCGCAACACATCTTCAACTTCATCTTTGCGTACGAGTTTGAAATCACAGAAGACATCTCCGGCCTCGCACTATGGGATTGCGACTACATTTCCGAAATGTACGTTAATGATGCCAACGCTGAAAAGTCCCCCCCGTATTTCTACGGCAACTTCATGGTTGGAACTACAGTCACGTTGGGAAATTTCAGCGCAGTACTGTACGGCGGAATGAACAACATCTTTGACAGGCGATACTCGGGATTCATAAATATCAATGACTTCGCGGGAAGGTACTACGAAACCGGTGAGCCGAGAACCGGCTATGCTGGCATCAAACTTCGAACGAACATATAGGTGATGCATGAGAAACTATAGGTTCCTTGTTTGTGCAAGCTTGGTTGTGGCAATAAGCCATGCGCAGCAGAGTCCGCCGGTGAATGTCCGGATCTTCCCAAGTGCCGTAACTCAAACAGAGCCGGTTGCTGCAGTACATCCGGAGAATCCTGATATCATGTTCACGAGTGCGGTCACAATCAATACAAGCAATGGGTTCAAGAGTGAGGGTGTCTACATCACGACGAATGGCGGATTGAACTGGTTCGGTTCGGACAGCTGCAGGGGTGAATCAATTGTCAACCATGGGGGCGATCCAGCTGTCATGATTCATTCCTCAGGGCGGTTGATCCTCGCACATATTGGATCTCTGTTCCCCGGCTGGTACGGTCATTATTCGACGAACTTCGGTTTGTCATGGACCAATGCCTTCACTATTTCTTCACAGCTCACCGAGGACAAGGGAAGCGCGACCATGGACGAGACAGGCACAAGCCCCTATTACGGAAGAGCGTACCTCACGTGGGTCGCACTTGTCCAACCGTATCCGGTACTCGTTTCATATTCAACGAATGCTGGAACCTCCTGGAGTACAGCCGCGCAAATCAATCCAACACCTCCGAGCCGATGTTCCGGTGGATCCGTCGTGGCCGGACGCGATGGCCAAGTGTACGCTACGTGGGCGGGCGTTACTTCGGTCGCTCCGTTTATTGAAGACTTTGCCGGGTTCGCTGTTTCGACGAACGGCGGCACATTGTGGAGCTTCACGCAAAATGCTTTTGATATGAACGGCATCGCCGGCACGTTACCTGCAAAGAGCAACATCAAGGTAAACGGCCTGCCGCAAATTGAGATTGATCGGAGTGGTGGTTCGCGAGATGGGTGGCTCTACATCGTAGCTGCAGAGCGTGGATTGTCTCCGGCGGGTACGGATCCAGACATCATTCTGCATCGCTCTTCCAACGGCGGTCAAACGTGGTCCGGGGGAATCAGAGTGAACCAGGACCCGTTGAACAATGGCAGAACCCAGTATTTTCCGGCATTGGCAATCGATCAATCCGGGGGAGTGAACATTATCTATTACGATGACCGGAACACTTCACTAGACTCCTCTGAAATCATGCTTGCCCGATCGACCGACGGGGGAACGACATGGGAGGAACGCGTAATTAGCGATCACCGGTTCAAGCCAAAACCGATCATCGGAGGTTCGTCAAACTACCAGGGTGACCATATCAGCCTGCTTCCGGTGGGCACGAAGCTGCATGCATTCTGGATGGATGACTTTTCCGGTCTCTACCAGGTGTGGCAGGCGATCATCAATCTTACCACCGACGTGGTTGATGAAGACTCACCGAGCCATCCCCAGGAATTCAAGTTACTGCAGAACTATCCCAATCCCTTCA
>DPLS01000244.1:3629-3964 GCA_003541875.1 Bacteroidota bacterium
AGAACTATCCCAATCCCTTCAACCCTTCAACAACGATTGAGTATACTCTGAGTAGATGGAGCTTCATCCACCTCCGAGTTCTCGATATCTACGGAAAGGAAGTTGCTCTCCTCGTCAGCGAACGGCAGTCACCTGGAAACCACAGAGTCGTATTCGGCACCGAGAAACGTCAACTGGCAAGTGGAACATACTTCTATCAATTGTCGGTCGATGGCTACCGTTCGACCAAGGCCATGCTGCTCCTGAAATAGTCTGCCGGTTCCATCTTGCCTTTGGTCCCTGCCTTCACTATCTTGGTTCACGACTTTTCAGTCCTGCATTCATTTCGCTCGCTG
>DPLS01000244.1:4323-4597 GCA_003541875.1 Bacteroidota bacterium
GCCTTACTTCTGGCGTGTAACTACTTCGCCTTCCAGGTCGAACTCTTCGATGCGGAATACGAAGCGAACCATCCTCCACCGGCTCCGGCGGGCACACATTCTCTTTCAAGCCCGACCGTCACGTGGGAGTCGTTCGACAAGCAAAACGCTCCTGAAGCATTTGTCCTGAACCCGGTCCTGCCGATTGAACCTGTAGGGTTCATTCCGGTACCTCACCACAAAGAACAGTCACCGAACCCCCAGTACCAACCCGTCAGAGACAAGTCGCCCCCTT
>DPLS01000244.1:4833-5149 GCA_003541875.1 Bacteroidota bacterium
CCCGTCAGAGACAAGTCGCCCCCTTCTCTGATTACCAATCTTACTGCTTCCAAGAACACCTAGTCGTTGACTGGCGAACGGTCCAGACGGAGCGTGTCGCCGAGTGGAGTTCGGCACGTCTTCGACAAAGAAGATGTCTCCTCTGCATCGTGTGCTACTCTCACGTCCGATGACTACGTGTTCGATTCCACGATCTCATATTTGTGTTCACCAAGGAAGGATAACTGATATGCATTCATTTTTGAAACAGCTTCTCATTCTGCTCGCGATTACATGCGTTGCGGCCAGCAATCTCAAGGCGCAGGAGCCCGAAGAA
>DPLS01000307.1 GCA_003541875.1 Bacteroidota bacterium
CTCTCGGGAATGTTGGATCGAATCTTGCATTCATCAATACCTCCTTCTCCTCGTCGAACACTCAAGGCAGCGGAGTTGCGGGACCGCCGGTGATTGGTACCCTTGGCACGGACCAGCTGGTTGTTGCGTACATGACAGGGGACGGTTTGCTTCACGCGTACAGGATTGATGGCGGCTTCCAGTCGATGCCAGGATTCCCCATCGCCTTAGGCAATTCCGACATGCAATCCGTCGCGCTTGCCGATGTCGATGGCGACGGTTTCCGTGATATTGTAGCGTTCGGCGGTAACAAGATCTACGCGTTCAACCACTCCGGCGCTTCGCTCGACTACTTCCCGATTACTGTCTCCACAACAAGTGCCATTTCCTCGAATCCGGTTGTTGCCGATGTAAGCGGAGATGGCAACGTCGAAATTGTCGCCGTTACTTCCGATGGTCTTGTTGCTGCGTATGACAAGACTGGCCGGATGGCTCCCGGATTCCCACTGCAGGCTGGTATTGGGATTCAGTCTGTTGCCGTTTTTGCATTCCCGTCTCCGGCTTTGGCGGCCACTGTTATTGGGCTGGTAGTCGCCTCGTCAGACAATGGCTCTGTTACGGCCTGGACAACGGGAACTGTTGGTGGGAACAGAGCCCCGAACCTCCCCTGGCCTCAGTATCAGAAAGATGCACAACACAGCGGTCTCGCTCTTGAACCTCTGGCCGGAACGCCGATCAGTTCTCAGTTCTTTCCAAAAGAACGCGCCTACAACTGGCCCAACCCGGTGTATGAAGGAAAGACCTTCATCAGGTACTTCATCAAAGACAACTCGACGGTCAGTATCAAGGTGTTTGATCTTGCGGGTGATCTTGTGGCGACCATTCCGAATCCTCCCGGTATCGGTGGTGTGGACAACGAAATTGAGTGGAATGTTGGCGACGTGCAGAGTGGGATCTATTTCGCACGCATAGAGGCAAACGGTGCTGGTGGAAATGGCGTGGCCGTGATCAAGATTGCGGTCGTGAAGTGAGGATGAAAAGGAAGGCAAAAGGGAGAGGTCAAAGAGAGTGGGGCCAGTGGGTGACGCTTTCGATTCTGGTCTTTGCCTTTTTCTTTTTTCCTCTTGCCCTGTTCGCGCAGGAGGATTTCTACCATCCAGAACTCACCTGGCGGACGATTGAAACCGAGCATTTTCTTGTTCACTATCATGATGGTGCCGAACGAACTGCTCGCACGGTTTCGAAGATTGCTGAAGAGGTCTACGAGCCGGTCACCTCGCTCTACAATCACAAACCCGACCAGAAGGTCAGTTGGATTATCCATGACCATGACGACTACTCAAATGGCGCCGCGTACTTCTACGACAACAAAGTGGAGATCTGGGCGCCGAGCATGGATTTCGTCTTCCGGGGGACACATAACTGGCTCCGCAACGTTATCACCCACGAGTTCACACACATTGTCCAGATTCAAACGGCAATGAAATTCGGGAGGAAGGTGCCCTCCTTCTATCTCCAGTGGCTTGGCTATGAGGCCGAGCGCCGACCGGATGTGCTGTATGGTTACCCGAATGTTATCGCCTCATATCCCATTTCCGGTTTCGTCGTCCCAGCATGGTTCGCGGAAGGGGTTGCACAGTACAATCGGAAGGAACTCCGCTACGACTTTTGGGATACGCACCGGGATATGATTCTGCGAAGTTACGCGCTCGATAGCACCATGCTGACGTGGGAGCAGATGGCGGTGTTCGGAAAGAACAGCCTGGGCAATGAATCATCGTACAATGCCGGCTTCGCCTTTGTGCACTACCTTGCGCAAAAGTACGGAGAGGAGAAGCTCGAACAAATTTCTCGCAACCTTGCATCATTCGGCGCGGTGACCATCGGCGGCGCCATTGAGGATGCTGTTGGCAAGAGTGGCGAGGCTGTGTATGAAGAATGGAAGTCGGAGCTTGCAAAGACCTACGCCGAACGTGTGGCGCCGGTCCGGTCCAACCTGCGCGCGGGTGAACCGTTGCTTCTGATAGAAGAGGATGACGATTTCATCAACTTCCGCCAGGCGGCCGTGGAGCACAAGGCATTCTCCCCTTCAGGGCTTGCCACTCCTTCCCGGATGCAGCCTTGCTGCAGATCCGTGGCAGAGATGGGATTTGCCAATCTCCACCCAAGGTTCTCCCCTGACGGGAAGAAGCTCGCATTTGTCAGCACTGGCAATGGTGACTACCTCAGCCAATCGTCCTTGTATGTTGAGGACCTTGAGACACATAAAGCCAAGCCCGTCCAGCCGGGAGTGGGATCGCATGTGTGCTGGTCTCCTGATGGAAAGAAACTGTACTACGCGCGTTCCACACGGAACAATCCTCACTGGTCGTTCCAGAATGATCTTTATGTGTTTGATGCAGACGCTGAGGACGAGACGCGCCTCACGTCCGGCAAGCGGGCGATGAGCCCCTCGGTGTCCCCCGACGGAAGCACGTTGGTATTTGTTGTGGGGAGTGATGGGACCTCAAACCTTGCAACGATGAAGGTAGATGGGGCGGACTTCAAACAGATCACAGCGTACTCGCAAGGTGAACAAGTGTACGATCCAGAGTGGAGTCCTGATGGAGGGAGGATCGTGTTTGATTATTCGATCAAAGATGGGCGGGACATCGCGTGGGTTCGTCCCGATGGTGCTGATCTTCAGTATCTTGTCACAGGGTCTGATGATTCGCGTTCGGCGGTGTTTGCGCCTGATGGAAAACGGATCATCTTTTCGTCTGATAGGAGCGGCATCTCCAATCTCTACGCATGTGATCTCGAATCGAGAAAGATCGAACAGTTGACCAACGTACTTGGTGGTGCCTTCTTGCCAACCGTGAATGCCGCAGGTGAGATTGTGTACTCCGCCTACGCTTCAAAGGGGTACAAACTCTTCCAGCTTGCTAAGCCAGAACCGATGCCGGACGGTGACTATCACTATCTTCCATCTATGAATGCAGAGGAGATTGGCTCGACGGGTCCGCTTGCCATGGCGTCAGCGGCCACATCGACAACGCAATTCGACTGGCGGAAATTGCGGTCGTATGATGACACGAATGTGACCGTACCGGAGTCGAAGTCGTATCGGAACGTGTTCACCAATCTGACAATCGTTCCCTTCTTGCGTGTTGACAACTACAATAGAGATAACAGGCCCATTGAGGTCATCAAGCCGGGGGTCTATCTCTTCTCAAATGACGTGCTTGATAAAGTGGGATTCTTTGCCGGAGCGGCTATGAATCTCATCCTCGAACGCGATCTCTTCTTCCAGTTCAACTATCGAGGAAAGATCCCCGGGCTATTTCAGATCGGTCTTGAACCCACTGTGGCTGCCGAGGTGTACAATGTTACGCGGAAGACCAACAATTACTTTGAGCTTGGAATTGACACGGTGAACGCTGATGTTACCTACAACCTTCTCGAATTTGACTTGGTATTCAATCAACCCTTTGTCTCCCAATTCAGCAATGTCGAATTCCGCTATGCCCACAGTCGATATACCGCAATTGTGGAGTCGTGGGTGTTGCCCGCCCGTCCAACGGAACTGATTCCCGGTTCCAGTGATTTGTACCTCATCGCCAACAACTTCTCGCTGGCATTCACATCAGATGCGATTGTGCGATCGACGACGAGTGAGATCAATCCGGTAGGCCGATCTGTGCGATTGTCGGTCAGCAGAGAGCTGAACAAGTTCCGCGTGGACTACGGACTGAAGGATGGCATGTACCAGCCGATCTATGAGAATATCAACTTCACTCGTGTGGAGCTCAAGTGGACGCAACATTTCCCCTTCTTCTTGAAGAGCCATACGGCGTCTTTCACCTTGCATGGTGGATCGATTCTTGAGCATTCTGTTGATCCCTTCTTCGACTCCTACGTGGGAGGACTCGTTGGCATGAGAGGTTACCCGTACTATTCGTTGGGGGGAAATGAGTTTGCCACGATGGGGATATCCTACCGTTTCCCGCTCATTAGAAGCATCGATGTCCGTTTTCTGCAATTCTATTTTGACAAGCTGTACGCCAGCGTATTTGCCGACGTGGGGAATGCCTGGACGGGTAAACCACCCGCCCGGGAGCAATTTAACAAGGATGCCGGCGTTGAGTTGCGACTCGAGGCGTTTTCGTTCTATTTCTATCCGTCTCGA
>DPLS01000153.1:0-2611 GCA_003541875.1 Bacteroidota bacterium
TCCGCCCGCTTGCGCTTGGTGATATCCTGGAGAGTGAACTGAAGGAACTGGCGTTCCCCCGACTTGAAGCTCATCAAATGCACAGCCGCATCCCAGATTTCACCATCAGGACGCTGGTGCCGCCACTCAAATGCAGCCATTCCCTCAACAAGGGCTTTCTCGGCATACACACGCACTTTCTCCGATGAAGGCGCACCATCATATTGACGTGTAGCCGAGACATCCATTGGGGACTTCCCCAGCGTCTCTTCACGGGAAGAGAAATGATAGATCTCCGTCGCCGCCGGATTGCAATCAACGTACTTCAGTGTCGCAGCATCCATCACCACGATAGGGATCCGTGAGCTATCGAACACCCTTTTGCGGAATGCACCACTCTCACGCAATGCTTCCTCATCTAGCTTGCGCTTGGTGATGTCTCGCGCCGCCGCATAGATGAGCTTTCCGGCAGGGAATGATCGCCACTCAATCCAACGATACGAGCCATCGCTGCTTCGATAGCGGTTGACGAAATTCAACACCTGTTTCTGTCCACCCAATTGAGCTATGGCTTGGAGAGTGGCTTCCATATCATCAGGATGGACAAAATCCAGAAATCGCTTTCCTTCGAGTTCCTTGATCGGGTAACCGAGTGCCGACTCCCATTCTTTGTTCAACCTTCGGAAGTATCCATCCGTATCAGCGATGCACAGAAGGTCGAGCGCGTTGGTGAAGTAGCGATCGAGTTCCACCTCTTTTGCACGTAAGGCATCTTCCGTCTGTTTGCGGCCAGTAATGTCGAGTGCTGTGAAGGTTACACCGCGGGAGAGATCTTCGGGATGGAGAGGTGATGAGCCGAGGATGATGTGAAGAACTGTACCGTCCTTCCGTTTCCATCGTGTTTCAACAGTTCCTGTGCCTCGCTCACCTATCTGACGGTACTTCTCGTTTCCAACGAAATCAAATTCCGCATCGGTTGGGTAGAGGATGCGGGCTGACTGACCGATCAGCTCTTCACGGGAGTATCCCGTCATCTGGCACAGCGATTCGTTTGCCTCCTGGATGACCCGATTGATAACAATCCCAATTCCCACAGGGGCGGCACGAAAGATGCTGACCAGTTGCGCGTCACGCTCCTGCAGCGAGTGTTCTGCCTTGGCGCGCTCGGCCAAATCCCGCGCAAATCCAACGAAGTTGCCATTGGAGAGCATTCTGGTGCTTATCTCCACCTGAATCGATTGTCCGTCCTTACATCTCATGCGACGGTGCTTGAGAACGGTTTCCCTTCTTCGCATCTTGTCAAACGCTACGGGATCTCGCGCCAGGTCTTCTATAGGCACTATGTCGGAGATGGAGCGAGAGAGCATCTCTTTCCGCGTGTAGCCGAGCATCTCACAACCACGGGGATTGACTTCTACGTACCGACCCTTGTCGTCGATGATGAAGATGCCGTCGGAGGACTGGTCGAAGAGGGCGCGAAGGAGTTCCTTGGAAACTGCCTGCTCACGCGCGTTGCCAACTGTACTCTTTCTTTTCACAGCCATGAGATTCTCTTGAGTGATGAATTGGCTTGATTGAAAGGAACTCATAGGAGCCAACATCCGGGTTGCCGCCACCCCTGTGGAGCTATCGAAGTTGCGCGGGAAGTGTAATGCAGGAGTTCTCCTCCTACACATGCGCAAGATGCGGATTTCCTTTCATAGTTTCAATGGCAGTGGATGAGTATACGATTGTTTTTTGCACAATGACTGAATCGTCTTCTTCGTCCGCCTATTCTTGACTTCTCTGGCATGTCTCGGCTTGGAAGATGAATTAGGTGGCTAATATTCAACACTGCACGGTGCAAGGATGGCTCAAACAGCATGTCGGAGCCCCTTTTGATACTTGCTGGATTTCCGTTGCATTTCCTGCAACCAACTTCTCCAACCCCGCCGATAAGGTACGTCACGACAAGATGGTTGGTCTTGTGGAGCAGATGCTTAGCCTGAACAAGAAACTTGCCGCCTCAAAACTCGATCATGAGAAGAACACACTCCAGCGCCAGATCGATGCCACGGACAGACAAATCGATGAACTGGTGTATGAGTTGTATGGATTGAGGGAGGAGGAGAGAAGGATCGTTGAGGGAGCACAATGAATTGGCTCTTCTCCCATCTGAAGGGCTGCATATTCTTGTTGTGTGGATCGATCTTGCCGGAGGCCTCAATCGGAACTATTGAGAAGATCGCTCGTCGCATGTAGCCCCTAGTACGGATAGAAGATGAAGAAGAGCAAGGATAGTATGGCAAGGACCCACGTGCCAGGGTTCACAGACTTTCCCTTGCCTGCCACCAACTTGAGTAATGGGTAGGTGACAAACCCTGCAGTCATGCCGATGCCAATGTTGTATGTGAAGCTGATCAGTGTGATGACGCAAAAGACCGGAATGGAGTCCGACAGATCGTCGAACTTCAGCTTGGTGATCGGAGCAATCATCAGCACGCCGACGACAATCAGAGACGGTCCATAGGCGAAAGCGGGGACGATCGTAAGGAACGGCGCAAAGAAAAGAGTACACAAGAAGAGCAACGCCGTTACAACTGCGGTGAGCCCAGATCTCCCTCCGGCTGCTATGCCGGTAGCCGACTCGATG
>DPLS01000153.1:2906-4750 GCA_003541875.1 Bacteroidota bacterium
CCAAGAAGTGATGATGCCATCGTGGCGATGGCATCACACATCATAGGCTTCTCGATCTCGGGAAGATTCCCTCGCTCGTCCAGAATGTCAGCCCTGTAGCCCAGAGCGATAAGCGTCCCGATCGTATCGAGGAACGCCATCACAAACACCGTGAGCACAACGGAAAACATCCCCCAGCTCAAGGCACCAGCGATGTCGAGTTGAAGAAGTATTGGACGCAGATCAGGCGGCAGACTCAACCAGTTCTCAGGCAGAGGTGTCAGCCCTGAGAAGAATGCGGCCACAGTAACGGTCAGAATTCCGATCAGCATCGCACCTTTCACTCGCCGAATCATCAGGAACGAGATCAATAGGAAGCCGAGGATAGCCAGCAGAACCGTCGGCTGATGCAGATCTCCCACACGCACGGGTGCTCCCGGCGTTCCCAGCCGCACGATGCCAGTCTCGTTCAATCCCACGAACGAGAGGAAGAGTCCGATCCCGACCGCGAAGCCAATCTTAAGTGGTTCAGGAATTCCGTCCGCCAGCCAGCTTCGTACTCTGAAGACCGTCAGCAGAGTAAACAACACACCACTGATGAAGATTGCCCCGAGCGCGGTCTGCCAACTACATCCCATCACACGAACGACTGTAAACGCTATGAATGCGTTCTCCCCCATGTACGGAGCAATCGCAAATGGGCGCCTCGCATAGACACCCATCAACAATGTTCCAAAGGAAGCGCTCAAGATCGTAGCGACCATCGACGGCCCGAACGGCATCCCTGCGGCTTCGAGGATCTTCGGATTGACAATAACGATGTAAGCCATCGTTACGAATGTCGTGAGTCCGGCAGTAGCTTCTTGCTTGATGGTGGTACCAAGTTCAGAAAGCTGAAAGAATTTCTCTATTCTGTTCTTCATGGCTGAGATGGCTGATGCGTACCCGGCTTCAAGATGATACTCACAAGCCACGAAACATGAAAGCATAGGGACGTTCTCGTTCTGACCGGCAATTTGGGAAAGCCTGTGATTGCTGAGACAGTGTACAAGAAATGATCAAGCTGGGGCTGTACAAACTACTCGCCGGATGTCATTCCTTCTTTGACTCGTCAACCAGAACCCATTCTTTGGCCGGATTCCGAAAGAGACAACTCTGGCAAGCCTTTTGTGTATTCTGAGATAGACACAAACAGCGTGAGGGATAGGCCATGTTCAAGGCTACACTGGAGATTGCCACCGAAATCGCACAAGACCTCAATGTCAGGCGAGAATTCGTGTGGGAAATCACGAAAGGGATGCGCTACAATTCAGTCGAAGAATTGGAGATCAAGGTCTGTAAGGCCATAGTCAGCCACTAGGCCAATTGCGACCGGCAACGGCCTTTCCCGCCGCCGTGAGCTCTCCGGAGCAACATAGGCTTCCGCACCTCTATTGGGAAGCGGCAAAGACTTGACCGTTGCTCTGTCAGGCCGAGTTGCCTGCATGCTGTTTTCGTCGCCCAGACAAATCTCGGATGGTCACCACCTCACCCGGAATAGGTTTAACGAACAAATCCCTTTGTTGGTCCTCATATCATCCTCATCACTCTTGGGGACAGCTCGGAGAGTATCAGTACTTCCATGGCAGCAATTCGATCGGGTGACTACCCAAGCAGAAGAAGGATGCGTGAAGAGTTCAGAAAGGAAGAAGGGGTGGAGAAATTGGAAATAGCGGAGAGCAGAGGATTCGAACCTCTAAGGGCTTGCGCCCGCCAGTTTTCAAGACTTGTGCAATAGCCGTTCTGCCAGCTCTCCTCTTTGGATGGGTTTCAATATATGAAATCTTCTTCGGGCATTCAATAGCCCAGCACGTGCAACGCAAGCG
>DPLS01000144.1 GCA_003541875.1 Bacteroidota bacterium
CAAACCTATGGCCTGAATTCGTACACCAAGCCGGCCCTTTCTCTCCTCATGCTTGAACGCTACCTAGGCGAGGAAATGATGTACCGTGTGATGCGAACGTATCACCATCGGTTCCGATTCAAGCACCCCACAACAAGTGATTTCATCAATGTGGTCAACGAGGTGACTGGAAAGAATATGGGTTGGTTCTTTGAAAACACATGGTTCAGCTCCAACCTCTTTGACTACAGTGTCGACCAAATCATCAATCAGCGCATTCCGGAACCGCAGGGAGTCTTCACCATGAACGGAAAACCGGCAGACAGCACCTCCCTTGTTCGAACAAAGCAATTCGAATGCAGCGTTGTTGTCAAACGCCTGGGAGAAGCGGTCGCGCCCGTTGATGTTCTCATCGTTTTCAAGGACGGACAAGAAAAACGCGAAGTGTGGGACGGGCAATACCGGTGGAAGAGATTCACATATGAATCCGATTCGCCGATACGCTATGCCATCGTGGATCCGAACAAAACACTGGCGATGGATATCAACTACAACAATAACAGCAAGGTTGAGCGTGAACCAGGCTACAGGTCGCTCGCTGCCAGGAAGTACGCCGCCAAGTGGATGTTTTGGGTTCAGAATTACTTTGAGTTCGCAGCATTCTAATGACAGTGTGTTCTTCCCGACGAACAGCGCTTTTCTCAGGAGAATCTTATGACCATCTTCGCAGCGTTTAAGCAGGGCATGATGCAGGTCTCACGTACCAATCGCATGGTGTTTTTCGCATGGTTTGTCAACGTCGTCATCGCCATGCCTCTCGCTCTTCCCGTCCTCAGTCAGCTCGATGGCTACCTCCGCGGCACCGTCATGGACGAAACGCTCGTGCAGCACTTCGATGCCGCATGGGCAGACAGCTATCGCATGGATATGGAGCGGAGCGAATTCACACGAGCTCTCGACTATACCATCTTTGGCTACGCCCCCTTCATGACCCATTTTGAAATGCAGATGAGCGGCACGTTCATCCGGACTCTCGGAAACTTCCTCTACGATTTCTTCATCCGGTGGGAGATCAACAGAGCATCCACGTCACTCTTGTTTTTGCTCAGCCTCCTGTATGTGTGCGTGAACACTTTCCTCTCCGGTGCGTTCATCGGCGTGTACGCCAAAGAATACCCTTTTTCGTTCACGGAGTTTCTTACAGAAGGCGCCCGTTACTTCGGCAAGCTGTTCCGCGTCACGCTCATCGCACTCATTGTGTATTTTCTGTTCTTCACGGTGTTGATTGACTGGATCAATAACAGCATCGTACGCTGGACGCAGGCAGAGGCATCGGAAACCGTCCCCTACGCTTATTATATGCTGCGCAATATGATTGTCCTCTTCTGTTTCGCGTTTCTAGCGATGGTGTTCGACTATGTACGAATTCGCATGGTCGTTGATGATCGGACAAGCTCTCTTGCGGCCGCGGGGGCGGGTACGAAGTTCGCAGTCATCCATGCCCGTTCCACGTACGGATTGTATCTTGTGCTTTGTGTGACCGGAGTTATCCTGATCGCTGTGTACGCCTTGATCGAGAAAGCAATTCCGCAGGAAACATACTGGCCGCTGCTCTTCCTGTTTGTGGTTCAGCAGTGTTACATCTTCGCGCGACTGTGGCTCAAGGCGGGTTTCTATGCGTCCCAAACCAAACTCTATCAGGCAATCTCATTTGAACAACATCTCCGAAGTGTAGCGAACGCTCCGTCAATGACCTGACCGGGTGTCTGCGCACCGTGCACCTCTCAACGACTATGAAACACGTTCCCACAATTATCTAGGAGTCCTGCTCGATGACCACCTTCCGACGTTGCATGATCTTTGCTTTCCTGGTATGCGTTGTATCCTCTCCGTGGGCAATGAGTCAGGCCCCCTATTCGCTCGCCGAACATTATGTGAAGCACGAATATATGATCCCCATGCGCGATGGCGTGAAGCTCTTTACGTCCGTTTATACGCCCAAGGATACGACTCAGATGTATCCTTTTCTGATGAATCGCACTCCCTACAGCTCTGCACCCTACGGTGAGAACCTCTATCCTCCGTATCTTGGCACACAGGCCCAGAAATTTGCAGAGGAGGGGTACATTCTGGTCGTGCAGGACGTGCGGGGTCGATTCATGTCCGAAGGAACATTTCTCAACGTTCGCCCGTACGTGGAGAATAAGAAGGACAAGAAGGATATCGACGAGAGCAGCGATACCTATGACACCGTCGACTGGCTGATCAAAAACATACGTCACAACAACGGACGTGTCGGCATCTACGGAATCTCCTATCCCGGATTTTATACCACCACCGGCACGATCGACGCACACCCCGCAGTCAAGGCGACCTCGCCACAGGCTCCGGTATCGAAATGGATGTCGGGAGACGACTTCTTCCACAACGGTGCATTTCTTTTGCCGCACGCTTTTGACTTCTTTGCCCGGTTCGGATATCCCCGCCCCGCGCCGACGGTAAACGATTCGCATCCGTTTGACCATGGAACTATCGATGGATACAAGTTCTTCCTGAACCTCGGCCCGCTCCCCAACGCGAATGCGAAGTACTTCAAAGACAGCGTCAGTTTCTGGAACGATATGATGAATCACGGGATGTGGGACAGTTTCTGGGAAGCGCGCAACATTCTGCCCCACGTCAGGAATATCAAACCAGCTACGCTCGTGGTTGGCGGATGGTACGACTCTGAAAATCTGTACGGTGCACTGAACCTGTTCGCTTCTATCAATACACTCAATCCGAAGAACCAGAACAGGCTGGTCATGGGTCCCTGGTCTCATGGTGAATGGGGTTATGACAATGGCGACTCACTCGGTCTCATGAAGTGGGGTTCCCCGACAGGAAGGTTCTACGTTGACAGCATTGTCACCCCCTTCTTCAATTACTACCTGAAAGACAAGGGGCAACCTCATCTCGCCAAAGCAATGGTCTTTGAAACGGGAAATAACGTGTGGAGATTTCTGGAACATTGGCCGCCCAAAAACACGACGACGACTGAATTATTTTTCGATAAAAAGAATCACCTGTCATTTACTCCTCCCGCCCAGGGAGACAAGTTGGCCGAGTATGATGAGTACATCAGCGACCCCGCAAAGCCCGTTCCCTACACGGCGGAAATACGACATTGGTACAACGCCGCATTTCCGCTTGAAGATCAGCGATTTGTGTGGACACGCCCCGACGTCCTGGTGTACGAAACCGACGTCCTGACGGATGACATCACTGTCGCAGGGCCGATCACAGCAAGCATGTTCGTTTCGACGAGCGGGACCGATTCCGATTGGATCGTGAAAGTGATCGACGTCCTGCCGGAAAACTACCCGTTGCTGGGTCCCGGAGGACAGCGCAATGATACGAAGCTCCGGGGTGCCCCGCGGATGGGAC
>DPLS01000238.1 GCA_003541875.1 Bacteroidota bacterium
TGCACAACACCTGATGCATTGATCCGCTGGGTATAGATGTTGATTACGCCGCTGCGCGTGTCCTCCCACGTGATGATTGCTCCCCCGGCCCCGTCACCGACAATGGTCGGAGCGACTTGATCGAATGTTGCGTTGCTGATCGCCACACCGTTCGGAGTCCATTGCACAACTCCTGATCCATTGATCCGTTGAGCATAGACGTCATTGTTGCTGTCGCCATTGCGGCGGTCGTTCCATGTGATAATCGCACCGCCGGCACCGTCGCTGACGATCTTGGGAGTGTCCTGACCGTTGAACGAGTTGCAGATTGCCACCCCGTCTGCAGTCCATTGGACAACACCTGATGCATTGATGCGTTGGGCGTAGATGTCACTGAAGCCAGTGCGACGGTCCTCCCACGTGATGATCGCACCCCCGGCACCATCACTGACGATGGTGGGATAGAATTGACCGCCTGCCGCACAGATGGCATTGTTAGTAGCCGGGTTGGTGGACCACTGGGCAGAAGCTGTCATCGAACAGCCAGCCACGAGGGCTGTGAAAGCAATAGCGTGAAGGAACGATCTCATGGTTATCCCTTTCTGTGTGCTTGGAAAAATGCTGTTTCTGAAGTAGATATCTGATCAGCATTCTGCTCCGCGTAAACGATAATTCGAAGATCAACAACAAGGCGATCTTCGCGCCAGGAAAACCGTGCAGGGAACAGAGACACGATAGATCTGCAGGCATGAAACTATGAGAGCAAAACGCTTGAGATTCCGAGGTAGGGGAAGGATTGAAGTAAGACTTTCCCGGCTTATGAGGGTTCATCAACGGAGTTTCCAGACGATAACACCGGGAATCAACTATGAGTAAGAACAGAACTACCCTTATAAGATGCCAAGATGCATACAAATGTCAAGGACAGACTTTGACCATGCCGTAATCCGTCTGGAATGCCAAGCAAAAGGCCCCCGAGGAATCAAGGGCGTCTGATATCGGCCGCAATATGCCCGCACCCGGCGTCTGTGTTGCTACATGAAGAGGAATGGTGTGGCGTCATATGTGATATTGCCGTTAACTTCTTCAATGTACCATGCCCAGTATACACACCAAACAGCCCGAAGCAGCAGTATATTGTCCGGGCTGTTGAGGATTTGTCTGTGGCAGGTTACTTTGCCAGACCAATTTGCTTCATGTATGTCTGGTTATCCCAGAACAGGTGCTCTTCCACCATGACTCCATTCTCCCAGATACCCATTGTCGCCATAGGCATCTTGAATGCCCTGCCTGTGGGTTGGATGAATTTGCCATTCCCTATTGGCATCGGTTTGGTGAATGTGCCTTCGAACACTCCAGTGACGGCAGTAAAATTGCCAGAGCCAAATCGTATCGGATGCTCTTTGATTCTCGTGTCAGGTGCATAGACGAACAACGCTTTCAGGTCTTGAATGTGGACATCAATTCCCTGGGTCATGTGTCCATCCGGCCAGTAGACTTTGATGTCTTTGGAGTGGCTCTCATGCAACCTTGTCCATTGCTGGTTGCTGAACACTGTAAAATCCAGCGTATCGAAAGTCACGAGATGTCCCTGAATCATGGCCCGTTCTCCAACAATCTGTTTCAACTCGGTCTTGATCGCCTGTATTTCGGACGTGTCACCCCCAGTGCAACTTGCGAGTGTAAGAAGCAACAGGCCGAGTGGAAGTGTGACAAGTAGCGTTTGCAATCTCTTCTTCAAGATAATTCTCCTTGGTTGTCGTTGTGTTTTCGTTGATGAATAGTTTTCCGCTCAATGAACTCGTGAGACTATGCCGCCTTGGACTGCAGTTGCACTTGGTTGAATTCTGCCAGGATTTCGATTTTCACCTCGTTGCTCACGACTACGCCGCCTGTCTCTGTCAGCGCACTCCACTGGAGGCCGAAGTCGAAGCGGTTCAACTTGGTGCGGATTTCAAAACCCGCCACCCGGTTGCCACCAAAACCGCTCACAGTTCCATTGTAGACAACGTCGAGTGTAATTTCTTTTGTAACGCCACGCATGGTCAGGTCACCGACAACCTGCAATTCGTAATCGGAGAGCGGTTTCACCGATGTTGACACGAATGACATCTTCGGATATTTTGCGCTATCAAAGAAATCGGGGGACTTCAGGTGTTCATCACGCTGCTCGCTCTTTGTGTTAATGCTCGTGACATCCGCTTCAAATGAGATCTTGGCATCACTAAAATCTTCTTTCTCGGATTGGATCGTTGCTTCGAACTTGTCGAAATGTCCGGTCACCGTTGAGACGACAAGATGTTTCACCTTGAAGCCGATTTCGGAGTGTGTTGGATCAATCTGCCAGAGTGCCATAGTAGTATTCCTTTGTTTTTGTTTGTAGTTGTGTTATGAACACCACCAATATAGCATCAGGACGTGCTCCACACATTCACAAAGGGTAAGAAATACGATGAACCTATGGTAACAAAGGATTCAGCCCTTCCGGAAAAGCTCTTTCCGTATGCGGCTTAATGATTGAGGCGTGATACCGAGGTACGAGGCGATTTGGCTTTGCGGAACCTGCTCAACCAGCGCGGGGTAGGTTTGAATGAACGCAAGGTAGCGCTCTTCGGCTGAGGCGCTCAACGAGTCGTTGATTCGTTTGTGTGTAGCGACGTAGTTTGCTTCCAAGAGTAGTCGGAAAAAGCGTTCCATCTTTGGGACCGCTTCAAGCAAATGGTCTCTCGCCCCCCTCTCAAGTATCAGTACAGCAGAATCTTGTACCGCATCGATATTGTGGGTCGATGTTGAGCCACTGAGGAAACTATTAAGATCGGAAATCCACCAGTCTTTGATCGCGAACTGGATGACGTGTTCCTG
>DPLS01000218.1:0-2980 GCA_003541875.1 Bacteroidota bacterium
CAGGCAAGTGAAGTTGCCAGTGCTGTGGAAGAGATGACCAAGACGATCGTCGAGAACTCCAGGAATGCCAGCGATACTGCCGTTACTGCAAAACAGGCAAAAGAGGCTGCAGAAGCGGGTGGCAAAGTAGTGGAGGAAACTGTGGCAGGGATGAAGCGCATCGCCGAGGTTGTCAACACATCGGCAGAAACAGTCAAGGCGCTTGGCAAGTCGAGTGACCAGATTGGTGAGATTATCGGTGTTATTGATGACATTGCCGACCAGACGAACTTGCTTGCATTAAATGCGGCAATCGAAGCTGCTAGAGCTGGTGAGCAGGGAAGAGGATTTGCGGTGGTTGCAGACGAAGTGCGGAAGCTTGCCGAACGGACAACAAAGGCGACAAAAGAGATAGCGACGATGATCAAACAAATCCAGGCTGACACGCAGGGTGCAGTGGTATCAATGGAGGAAGGCACGAAGAAGGTCGGAGAGGGAATTGCTCTGGCCGATAAAGCCGGCGTCTCGTTGAAAGAGATCGTCGGGATCAGTCAAAAGGTTACCGACATGATCACGCAGATTGCAGCGGCGAGCGAAGAGCAATCAAGTGCGAGCGAGCAGATCTCAAAGAACGTCGAAGCAATTAGTGCGGTAACCGGGGAGACTGCACAGGGCACCCAGCAGATTGCACGGGCGGCAGAAGACCTGAACCGGTTAACAGAGGAGTTGCAGGGGTTGGTGGCCAAATTCACATTGGCCGAGGATGGTAAGTCTGTTGCTTCACGCGGGTCCGCGAAACAGAAGCCGTCGTATCAGACGCCGAAGTCACGCGTTGCAGTGCGTGCGAACGGCTCGTTTGTGCCGCACGAAGAAGCATGACAAGATGAGGGAGTGATGCCCGAACTATCGGTCCGTGACAGGATTAGCGTGGCGAAAACTGGCGTTGACATTCTGGAAGCCCGGGACATCAACAATATGCTTGAAGTGACTGGGTGCCCAATGGACCAAAGTAATTTGAAGGGGTGATCAACCGGAGGGGAGATCATCCCAACTGTTTTTTTGCGGCGGCGGCGTGGAGGGGATGGCGGGAACGCGACAAGCACACCCGTATGGTGCGGTGAATTGAACTGGAGAGAGGTGGGACTTGTCGTTGACGCGGTGTTTGGGGTACTGCGCATACCGAGAAGTGTGACGGAGCCGCCGCCGCCGAATATTGTGGACACGGAAGCAATGTGCATCATCATCGCGGAATAATGAGGACAAACTTCGTTTCCTGTTCGGCATTGATAGAATGCCAATACAGGGATAAACGACAATGACCAAGAAGAAGAACTAAATCACAAGGGAAAGAAACATGTCGACAACTGCAGACAATAATCCCAAGGCAGATGCCACGGTGGTGAGCGACGAGTTGCTTCAGCTAGTGAGTTTCAAGATTGGAACGGAGGAGTTCGGCGTAGACATCCTCAAGGTCCAGGAGATCAACCGAATGCTGGAAGTGACGCGTGTGCCGAACGCGCCAGAGTATGTCGATGGTGTAATCAACCTGCGCGGGAAGGTGATTCCGATTATCAATCTTCGCCGCCGGTTCGGCATGGAGCGGAAGGAGCGAGGCAAAGATACGCGCATCGTTGTGGTAGAGTTGAAAGGGCGAGTCGTTGGATTTGTGGTAGATGCGGTGAGCGAAGTGCTGAGGATACCGAAGAGCGTGACCGAACCGCCGCCGCCTCTGGTTGCCGGTGTCGAGGCAGAGTATATTACGGCAGTGGGCAAGCTTGAAGACCGTTTGCTGATCCTGCTCGATCTTGAGAAGGTGCTCTCCACGGAGGAGAAGCACGAGCTTGCGGCAGTGGCAGCGTAGCGTCGTTCACCAGAGAAGGCGAAGGGGTGGGCTTCGCCTTTTCCTCTGGGATTTACGACGATGGCTTGGGATGGAGCGGAAGGAGTGCGAGACAGTATCACGCGCTTCGTCGTGGTGAAGCTGAGAGGCAAGGTGGTGGGGCTTTGTCGTGGATGCGGTGCGCGAACTGCCGAGGATTCCAAAGAGCGTGACGGAACCGCTCCCGCCGATTAGTCGAAACAGTATCAGAACTCATAATCGAGAAGAGGCCGACAGCAATGGTGAAGAATGCAACCACCACGGGCAACGAGAAGGAGATTACTCGATGGGCGCGTTTGGGCGAGGAGTCGTTTGCCGATTTTTTCGGGAAGAAGCTGCCACGCGAAGGGTTCATTATTGAAGAGTCTGCTCATGAATATTTCATCGTGATGAATCAGTTGAACGGTCTACCCTTAGGCCACGATGCTTCTTTTGCAGATGAGTTGCGGGAGAAAGTCTGACGAGCAGAGATGCAACGGCTGGCGGAACTCATTCCAGCGACCTAAGCTTGAGAGTCAAGGGGCACCAGCAAGAGTTGCCATGAGCGCAAACGGTGTACCTATCCCGAATGCATAGCGGATCCGACATGGCAGGAGGTAGAAGGTCAGAAGTCATGAACAATCCCCGAGAAGAAAGCACGATTCGATAGGAGAGTGGCCATTGGGCACCCAACGGTGGAGTAAGAGGCTGGCACTAGGTATCCATGAGATCGACAGAGAGCATGAAGAGATACATAGGCTCATTGTACTCTTGCAGGATGCATTGCGAACAGGCAGCCGTGATGTTGTCCAGCGCCAGATTGTGCAAACCGTTCTCAGCGAGGTCATGCAATTTGCCCAACGGCATTTTGCCTATGAAGAAAGACTGATGAAGAAGGTGAGCTACCCGGAGTATGACGAGCACAAAAATGAGCATAAGTACTTTCTGCAACAAATCCGGGGATTGAAGGGAAGACTCCAGACAGGTGAGTCATCCATCACCAGCGAAACGATGAACGCCCTGAGTAATTGGGTGCATCACCATGTTCTCGGAACGGATACGAAGTACGTGCCCTATCTTTTCTCATCATCTGCCGCAATGAAGGATGTGCAACGTGACAACGGTACCGCTCGTTGTGGGGTA
>DPLS01000218.1:3247-3750 GCA_003541875.1 Bacteroidota bacterium
AGGTTGTTAATCCCGGAAATCGGTCTAGATAAGGGTGAATGTACAACGAAGCTGCGGAGATGTCAACGAATGAGGAAGTACTTCTTCTTGGTTGAAAGAGTTGAAGTTTCGCTGAGAGGTGCGCACGAGCGCTGCAAACGAATTGTGGTCAATCGTCGAACTCAATAGGGGGTCCTATGCGCCAGCATCGGCTCTGTCAGATTCAGAAGCTCATCGAGGGAGAGCTCGTTTCCATTCTGAAAGAACAATACAGCCAATCAGTTGAGCCGGGCCTTCCCATCCGGTACTACCTGGATTTCAAAACCGACGCGCGGCTCGTCGAACTTCGCGAAGTGCTTGATCGGATGGAGCGGGGCACGTTCGGGCACTGTGCGCTCTGCGGCATCCAGATTCCAACCAGGATTCTGGAAGCAGCGCCTACCCGGCAATTATGCTTGGGCTGTGACGAATCGAGCATCCCAGATCGTCGGCACGGCGCACATGCCCGACGGGGAGTTCAACTC
>DPLS01000120.1 GCA_003541875.1 Bacteroidota bacterium
TAGCGCGCAAGCAGCTCTTTCGACGTACGGAATGATCATGAAGGGCTTCAAGGATTCACAAAGTGTCGCTGAAGTTTTCTATCGCCGAATCGCTCTACTGTTGAAGCTTGACCTCGCGGATTCTGCAATGCACGAGAGTGATATGTATCTGAAGGCGTTCCCCAATGGTCCACATAGCGCTGACGTCACGGCGCATCTTGCAGATCTTCTCGCGAAAAACGGATCATCTGACCGGGCGGTCGAATACTATCGGCGTCTCTCCGAGAACTTCGGCTACACATCACTCGCACAGGATTCTCGGACCCGGCTTGCTGATGCCTATGTGGCCACCGGCAAGTACGACGACGCCATCGCTGCCTATTCCGCACTCCTGGCCGAACAGACGGACAATCCTCTTTCGGAACAAGAGACCAGCTCCTCCCTCCTGTTCGCACTCGGGAAGACCCATCACCTCGCGGGGAATGCCGCCGAAGCAAAGCAGTATCTTCTCCAGGTCATTGCACAAGAACGAACCGGAGAACTCGTAGGAGCAACATACAACATCCTCGGCCTCATCGCGAAGAACGAAGGGAACCTCGACCTTGCCACCTCTTACTTCCGGCAGGCGGGCAAGGCCACACCCAATGCTTCGACAACGAAAGAAGTGGCAGATCTATTGTTCGATAACGGCGCATACGCTGATGCGATCAAGCAGTACATACAGCTTTCGCAAGCCGCGAAGAGCGACACCGACCGCCAGTATTTCGACGCCCGTATCGTCGTTGCCCGTTACCGGAATGACGAGTACGCAGCAGCAGAGAAGGACGCAAGCTCGTTCCAGAAAAAGTACAAGGAGGCCGACGACGACTATGCTTCCTTTGAGTTGGAGAAGGGATTGTGCCACTACAGGAAAGAAGAATACGTCAACGCCCGCAAGTCGTTCGACCGCATTACAGACAAGTACGATGATTCGCCTTCTGCGCCAGATGCGATGTACTGGATCGGCAAAACTCTCGAAGCGACAAAGAAGCAGCAGGATGCTCTTGCGCAGTACGAAGCTCTGATGAAGAACTACCCCACTTCGCCGGTCATGCCGCGGGTCCATCTCGCCCTCGGCAACATCTACTATGGTCTCGAGAAGTGGGACGAGTCCATTCGCAACTACAAACTGATTGTGGATGACCCCGAGGCGGACCCCTCATTGCTGCCGATTGCAATGAGCAACCTGATTGAAACGTATGAGACCGCAGGCATTTTCGACGCAGCACTGCAACTCACCCGCAAGTATCTCGAGCTCTATCCGAACAACGAGGACAGCTTCGACAAGAAGATCAAGATCGGCATCCTCTATCAACGACTCGGGTACAACGAACAATCGGTGCTGCACTTACAGACGCTGCTCGATCAGGCCGGGAGCGACCTGGAAGGCGAGATCAGATACTATATCGCGGAGGGCAACTACAACAAAGGGGACTTCCAGCAGGCAATTCTTGATTTCCTGAAAGTGCCGTACCTCGTCACAAAGAAAGGCAAGATCGATTGGACAGCCAATTCGCTCTACATGGCCGGACAGTCGTACGAAAAATTAGGGCGTTACGATCAAGCCTTGACGATGTATCAACAGATCGTGGATCGGTCCGGGATCGACGAATCATTCAAAGCCGCGGCAAAGAAAGAGATCGACCGCGTGAGGTTGGTACTCAAGAAGCCTGGATCAAAGTAAGATGCCATGTTAGAGCGAGAAACCGACACCATGATCCGGACGCTCACTGAACGGACAATCGGCTCAGCAAAGTCGTTGGCGCTGAAAGATGCGCTTGCAGCCAACATCCCGGCGGGAATCAAGGCGTACTTGCATTGCGAAGTCACTCGTTGGATGCAGGATGATCTGAGAGAGGCAAACCATTTCGCGAGTTTCCGTTTCACAACTCCATTCGTCCACAAGCTCACGAGCACCTACACGCGGACCCTGGCGCTCGAGTATATCTTCACACGCGAAGCGTTCGTCACAGCGATGGAGAATGCGGTTCATTTCGTCGAGAACTATCTGTGCAGGCCGCAATGGACGCTTGAGCACTTTCTATTTGAGAAAAGCGATCGGGTATCGCTCATTGAACTGCAGACCAAGTTCGAGTATCTCGCTCACTATCTGTATTACGCGAAGCTCATCGAGGGATTCATGCAACAGAAGGGATGGCAGGAGATCGGCGTCCGAGATTTCCGGTCACTGCTCACAAAGATCGACGACCAGATCGTGAAGCAGCACAACCCCAAAGAACTCGCACAACTCACCCGACCGATATTTGAATTCCTTCTCTTGAAGTCAGAAATATCCAACACACCCGTATCAATCAAGCCGCTCATGGTGTTCTTTGAGGATAAGAAGATGACCGCATCAAAGGAATACATCGAGCGCATCTGCCATATTCGCGGGTGGGAACAACTCACGATCGAGCAACTTGGCGAGATCCTGAAAGACCTGCCAAGCAGGATGAGCAACAAGTTTGATCCCATGCTGGAAGCTGATGCCGGCGTTGGATCAGCCGAAGAGAACCAGCGTCGACCAAGCATCCCACCACAGCGAGAACCCGATAGAGTCCCTGTTGAAACTTTCACTGC
>DPLS01000227.1 GCA_003541875.1 Bacteroidota bacterium
GGTTTCAGGATTGCCTGGAACTTGAGCGTGTCAGTTGCCGCACTAAGATGCCTGACGTTGTTCCACTCAACAATGTAGCGTGAGTTGGCAACGTCGTTGTAGTAGTACACAGTCCGGTCTCCTGAGGTTCCCACCGCGTCAAGGTCATCCCACCATGCATAGATGGCATTGTTTGGAGCCGCCGTTGTCGGAATCGCAGTGTTGGTGTATTCCGTGCTTGGCGCGTTGAAACCTATCCATCCGTTCGTCGTGAAGAAGAAATTGAGATAGGCGGTTCCATAGAACGAGAATGGCCACGTGAAGTTTGTCGCGAAGGACCCGTCATCAGTGCTTCCCGTCCATGTGGTCACGGGTGTGCCCACGGTGCTGATTTCAACCCAGCTGAACGCCGGGCCGCCTGGTGAATCGCTATCTATCCACCGGTAGCCGTACGCATCCGGACCACCCGAGCTATCGGTCTGGCCAGGGGTAGGATCAAAAGAGCCCTTTGGCAGATCAGGTGAAGGCTGCTGAGTAGTACTGCGTCGAATGGCTGCAGCATCTGCAAACGGTGAAGTGCTTGTCTCATTGATTTGATAACGAAGTGTATCGGTACCTGTGTTGCGAATCTTGAAGGTGGCCCTTGTTGTATCGACAGTTGGATTTCGCGTGAAGGCGAAGGTGTCGGGCACAACAACAAAGTGAGCAACACCAAGACTCGTTCCACGCAAGCCGACGGATTGAGGGGTCGGATCGTTGCACGTGAAGTTCATCCTTGCCGTCCTGACTCCGCCTGGCGCGGCTGCAGTAAACTTCACCTTGATGCGGAGCGTGTCAAGCGATGTCAGCGAGAATGTCGTCCTGCTTGATGCGAAGGAGGCTGCTCCTGTGCCGCTAAAGGTTACGTTCGTAACAGTCAGCGTTGATGCACCGATGTTCCGCACGAGTACAGTCTTCGATGAGTCGGTTCTGCCAATCTCCACGTTACCGACATCAACTGAATCTGGAGCAACAACCAGATCCGCGCCGGCTGCCGGCTGGAGGAACATGCGAACCGGAATCTTCAGCGTATCAGGTGCGGGAGCACCCGGATTCGTGATTTCGACACGACCGTAGTAGTTGCCCGGAAGACCGTAAACACCCGGGCTCCGTGTATCAAAGTACGCAGTGAGTCGAGTTGAATCGTTCACTGCAACCGGACCGCCACTGGTTGGTGCAACAGACAGCCAGTTTGTACTCGGGCCGGAAGTACCCTTGATGCCGAAGCAATCGAGCTCAACACCAGTGCCCGCGCCGAGCGGCCCAATAAGTGTTGAGTTCCCGGTAGTCACGTTCGCAGTGCGCAATTCCGCCATGGAGTTGGTGTAATTGTACGCCGCGCAATAGCCGATGTTGGTTGTCCGGTCAAACTCCATGTCTTGTGCAAACCGGCCGACGAAGCCCATGTTGCCAATCAACGTCGCTGCACCGGTGGTCTTGTTAATACTAAAGAAGCGAGACTGAGCTACGCCCGCATTGTCTATGTCGTAGCCGTATAATTGTCCCGAATTGTCAAAGGCCATCGCGATGAGAACGGGAACGCCGGTAACGTCGCCCACCACTGTGGGTGCTCCGGTGCTTGTGTTTACCGTCCACAGAGTCGATGTCGTCCCATTTGTGCTTGCTCCATACAATGTTCCTGAAACGGGATCGACCTTCGCCGCCACCCAGTTATCAGCACCTGCTGATGTTGGACCGATGACAGTTGTGACGCCGGTGGCGGTGTCGATGCGAATTAGCTGTTGAGGCGATACCTGAATAGCGAGGAGGTATGATTGAGTTGCATCGAAACCGCCCGCAAAGGTTTGGACCGTCGTCGGCCCAACATTCAAGGTCCCCGGGACGTCAAGGTCGAACTTCACTATCGCATTGGCTGCGCTGAGGTTGAGTGCAATTCCCCTGATACCCACAAGCAAGAAAGTATGGTTGATCTCCTCAAGGGAGGCTTTCGTCATTGGCGCGTCGCTATTCGGTGCGGAGCCCCACGCCGGTCCGGATGGGAGAGCCCTCGGTGGTGCCACGGGTTCTTCCTTGAGCATCATCGGTATGACGATCGGCTTGCCTTCCTGGCCATCCAACGTCCGGGGAATCATTACTGCCCGTGCGGAGTAGTTGCCGGCGGCTGTACCTGCATTCCGAATGTAGAACCTTGTGGAATCGAGCATCGCGCCCGACATGTTCTTCGTGAGTGAATCAATGGAGGTCCTGAAGATGTAGCTGCCGACCGATGTGCCATTCAGAATAATATCAACCCGCGGGTTTCCTGGATCGTTGCTCAGGATGATGACACGTCCCGTGTCACTGCCCGCAGGGATCACGGGGGTGTATGCAACACGTAGACGGGCTGAGTCACCCGGAACAATCGTCGACGATGTTAATGTCGGGACGTACCGCGCGTTGTTTGAGGTCACCGATGAAATGACAAGGTTCGCGGTGCCAACATTACGGACTCGCGAACTGTCGCGCCGTGTGGTCCCGATGATCGTCGACGGGAATGTCAACGTCGTTGGGCTGACATTGATCACCGCTCCTGCTGCTGCATTGACGCGCAAGCTTGCCGGAACGGTAAAGCGACCGGTGAGATCCGGATGTGTCGCTTCAACGAAGAGGTTCGCGTTGTATGTCGTACCCGGCGTCAAACCAGACGCATCGAACGAGCAGATCACGTTCTGCGTGCTGCTTGCCGGAATCGTGCCAACGAGAGGATTCTCCGAAATCCAGGGTGCATCCGGCAGGTAGAACCGCACCGCGAGATTGTCGTGAATGTACGCTGCGTCAGAGACAATCTGAAGCGCAACCGTACCTGCAGCGTTCTCAATTCCGACCGTAGCGCTGCTGTTCGTTCCGGTCATGCTGAGGTATTGGATGAAGATTTGTCCATTAGCATTCAGAATAACCTGGAATGTGCTTGTACCTGTACCGCTATAGAACGGCACATTCGTGTACTGGACGATGAATCTCGTGTTCGGGGTATCATAATAATACTTCACGGTTCCGCCCGATGTCAGATTCAAATCATCCCAGAAAGGATAGATGGCACTGTTCGGCTCACCGGAGCTTGGAATCGCGGAGTTGCTGTATGCCGTTGAAGTTGATGTGAAACTCATGAAGCCGTTCGTGCACACGTTCAAAGTGGTCGGATACGTGGTGCCGTAGAACGAGAATGAGAATGGGAGTGGAACCGTTGCGTACCCATCATCGGATGTTCCTGTCCAAGTGGTGATCTGTGTTCCAATCGTACCTATATCGAACCAGTTGAAAACCGGACCTCCGGGGTCATCGGAATCAATCCATGAGTAACCGAATGCATCCGGTCCGCCATGTCCGTCCGGAGAATTTCTCTCCCCCGGATTCGGATTCCCGATTCCTTTCGGGCGTACCACTGCTTTTTGTTGCTGCATGCTGCGCTTCACCGATGGGAGATTAGCATCGGGTGCGATCCGAATGCGCGCCGAGGCGTTGTCATCCGAAATGCGGAAAGGCACCGGATCCGGAGACGTATTGGTCATGACCAACGTCTTCGAATGAGTGCCGCCCACCGAGAGGGTATCTCGCATTGTTGTTGGGTTGAATGTGACGACGGGTTGCGTCAAAGCGTCAACGTTCGTCGTCCCTGATGTGATAACGACCGACGGGAAGTTGCGCGTCAGGTATGGTGACTGCGCGTCAACAAGGACGCTATATGTACCAGCCGGCAGTGGGGCAGTCAGAAGTCCCGTTGTGGCATTGGTCGAATCAGAGATGATGACTGTCGTTCCGAGTTTCACCTGAACGTATGACCGCAGGTTGGTCGTTGCCGTGTGAGACCAAACGCTCAGTGTGCCGCCAGCTGCAGGCGTCATCCCGAAGTTACGGGTAATCGTGTCGTTGCGCGTGACTGTTACGGTCAATGTTGTGTCACGGAATCCAAACTTGGTCGCCCGGAGTGTAACAACCCGCGTTACCGCAGGAGTGTCGACCTGAACGCCAGCCTTGTAGAAACCGGCACCGTCAGATATTGATGGGGCATTCGGAGTCTGGACGAAATCGACGTTGACTCCAGAAAGTGCCGCACCACCACTCGTATTAGTGATTGTCCCCTTCACCCACCCGAAGTTGTCTGTGGTGAGGATCTGCTCGTAATACATATTGGGATCTTTGCGCGGTGCACCACCAGGCAGATCGTCGCGGTTGTCGGACCAGGCGACGTGAAAAGCGGTCGGTGTGGCGTATGCGTGCTGATAGTCGCCCATGTAAACGGTGTTGACCACTGCGTCGCGGCCAAACTCGGGGAGCGACGCGACATCACTGATGGCAAAACTCGCCGCGGGCCATGAAACTGTGGCTCCGGAGATATTGCCAATGCGGCCATAGAATTTAAACAAGTTGTTGCCCGCCACATCTTCCTGACGGCTGTAGTAAAAGATCCCCATCTTGTTGCCGGCTGGAGTTACTGCTACTGTAGGCTGCCACTGGTCGGTAGTTGTAACGTCGTCGTTGATCTTGACGGCGGCGCTCCATGTGGCACCTCCATCAATAGACTGAACAAGGAAAATGTCTCCCTTATCAGATCCCGCACCTTTGTTATTGAATGTGACATAGATGTAGCCACTAACCGGATTGACGGCAACATGCGGGAATTCGTTACTGCGAAATCCTGAGGCCGTCGTCGTGCCTTGGCGGATACCAGTCAGGCCAAGGTCGCCGTTGGTCCCACCGATCAGTCCGGAGGCTACTGTAACCGGTGAACCAAAAGTGAGCCCACGGTCAACTGACTTGCGCACCATTATCGCTCCGGTGGCGTACCAGAACGCATATACCGAGTGATCCGACCCTACAGCAACGTACGCTCCCTGATTTCCCGAAACAATGGATGTGCCGCTAGCACCCCACGTGTTACCGTCGTCAGTTGAGCGCCAGAGGAAGACGCCGGCACCAGAGCCGAAATCGCGGGCAATCATATAGACGTATCCGTTGCCGGTTCCGGGGAAGTT